>CAXTPM010000046.1:13705-15306 GCA_964245865.1 uncultured Fimbriiglobus sp.
AGTTCCTTTGCCCGGCCCTGCGCGGTTTTCCGGGTCAGCCCGACCTTGTAAAGTTCCTCGCCGTGGGCTGGCGAGCGCACGATGTAGATGACGCCGGGATCAGGCCCTTCTACCGCGCTGGCTTCCCGTTCAAGCAAGAACGCTTGCGGACCCTTCGCCACCCAGGAGTCCTTCCGCGTTACCCACGTCCGACCGACGACGGGGTTGCCATCCTTGTCCTCGCCGATCTGGCTCGGCGCAAGCGGTTTCCAGAACCCGTCCTTCTGAAACTCCAACTCGGGCGGGTTGAACTTCTTCCTCGCGGCTTCGTTGTTCTTGGGTGCAGTCGCCAGCATTTTCACTTTTCGCCCGTAATTTGAGTAACGCTGTCCCAACACCTCCAGGGACTTTTTGACCTCCTTCTCTCGCTGCTTGGCGAAGAACTCGGTTTTGAACTCCACCTCTTGCGTGTGATTTTCCAAATCGGCAAACGCGGTCGGCAGGAAGATCATCGCGCTCAGCGCCGAGAAGAGTTCGGCGTACCGGGTGAGCCCTGCGTCGTTCGTCTCTTTCCATTTCTCATCGATTTTGCCGAAGGATTCGTAAACGAGTGAATAGTCGTCCGTAATGACCGCGTAGGCATTCCCGTGGTCGAGGTTTAGGTACCGGACGTGGTACTGCTTTGCCGCGAGGTCGAACCGGGCGAGCAGAATCACCCGTGCGTATCCCGGCAGGTGGCCGAGGTAGCGGTCTTCAGCCGTCAGATCCGGGTTCGGCTCCAGATGTTCCTTCTCTGGCCTGGATATGAGGGGCTTGCCCGCATCCTTCTTGAAGTCTTTGTCAGGATGGAAGGGCGGGTTCTCGCCCGCAACCAGCATGCAGGAAAGCTCGTTGCCGTGGCGGATCAGCGAAACACCGGCGATGACGATTTCCGACGTGTCCGTCTTGAACCGGTAGCCGGAGGCGTCGCCGGTCATGTTGTACGAGTAATTAACTCCTTCCTGCATGGCTGGCACAAGGATGCCGGGATCGCGGAGAACCGCGTTTGCCCCGTACCAGTCGAAGTAGTCGTCGATGGAGAGCAGGTGTTCGCGCTCTTCCCGGAGGTCGAACACGAGCAGTTCCTTGTCGAACTGGAGGAAGGATTCGACGACGTTGAAGGACGCGGGCATGCCGTAGAACCCGACCTTCATCTGCCGGTTTAGGTACTCCTCGAAGTAATCCCGGAGTGTGGCCGCCATCAGAAATCCGGAGCCGGTCATCCGGCGCATCTGCACCCAGTGGGGGATGCGCTCCAGGTTCCGTTTGACGAGCGCGCGGAACTGAAGATCGCCCTGCATCGCATCTACCAGCCGCTTCATCCTCGCGGTGGCTTCTGGATCGCCCATCGGCGGCAGAACCTTCACCGACAGCTCCGCCATCCGCCGCTCGAACGGCGTCAGCGGGAGGAGCAAGTTCATCGACGGGAGTGCAAGTTTCGCTGGCCGTTTCATCTCCGGCTTCTTTTTCTTCGCCATTCTGGGCGTGTCCCGCTCGAAGGTATGCCGTCATGGCCGTTCCTGTCCCGGGAGACCAGCCCTCAGAGCATGTTGCCCATGATCGGGGCCGGGGCTGACGGGCCA
>CAXTPM010000047.1:0-12517 GCA_964245865.1 uncultured Fimbriiglobus sp.
ATCCTACCCCGCGTACTCCCACAACGTCCCGCTGGCGTTCTCACCCGACTCCTCGGCGCTCGCGCTGGCCCACACCAACGAGACGATGCTCTGGCAGTTCGCCACCGACGCGGTGCCGGTGGGGCTAGTCGGCCACCGCTACCCCGTGTGGGACGTGGGTTTCAGCCCCGACGGCAGCCAAGTCCACACTCTGTCGAGCGACGGCACGCAGCGCACGTTCGACGCCGAGACGGGCCGGCCATTGCGGGCGCTCGACTTCGGGTTGGGGGCGATGTACGCGGCGGCATTCTCGCCGGACGGGCTGATGGGCGCGGCGGGGAGTGCGGACGGGCGGGTAGTGGTGTTCGACTTGGGGGAGTAACTCGGCCCCGGCACGCCCGCCGAAACGAAAAGGGCCGCGCCCCCGATTGGAAGCGCGGCCCTGAGATGATAGCCTGTCCGTCCGCCCCCGCCGGGCGCTAGTTCGAGAACTCCGGGCGTCGCCGCGCCAACTGCGATTGCAGCCGCGCCACGATGCTACTGTGCATCTGGCTCACCCGGCTCTCGCTGAGGTTCAGCGTCGCGCCGATCTCCTTCATCGTCAGCTCCTCGTAGTAGTAGAGGATGACGATGAGCCGCTCGTTGCGGTTGAGACCCCGCGTCACCAGGCGCATCAGGTCGCGGTTTTGAATGCGGTCGGTCGGGTCTTCGGCCTTCTTGTCTTCGAGGATGTCGATCTCGCGGACATCCTTGTAGCTGTCGGTCTCGTACCACTTCTTGTTCAGGCTGACCAGCCCCACCGCGTTGGCCTCGGCCGCATATGCCGCGACCTGTTCGACGGGGATGCCGAGGCGCACGGCGAGTTCGTCGTGGGTCGGCTTGCGCCCGAGCGCCGCTTCGAGTTCCTTGCTGGCCGCGTCGTGCTTACTCTGCTTGGAGCGCACGAGCCTGGGCACCCAGTCCATGGTGCGGAGTTCGTCGAGCATCGCGCCCCGGATTCTGGGCACGCAGTACGTCTCGAACTTCACGCCGCGGCCCAGGTCGAACGCATCAATCGCGTCCATGAGGCCGAAGACGCCGGCGGAGATGAGGTCGTCGAGATCGACGCCGTCGGGCAGTCGGCTCCAGATGCGCTCGCCGTTGTAGCGCACCAGATGCAGGTAGGCTTCGATGAGCCGGTTGCGCAGTGGAATAGTCGGCTCGGCTCGGTAGTCGGCCCAGACTTGCTGGATGTCCGCCTCGACGACGCGGGTTACCATCGGATCCTCCCTGATGTCTGACAGGCGCCCCCCTCTCGGAGTGGCCCACGACTCCCCGGCCGTCCTGGCCGGGTGCAATGACTGCCCCCGCTCGCCGCGCGAAACCTGGGCGTCTGGCCACGGACGCCCGGCAAACTCGCCCCCCGATTCCCCCGCCGGGTGGCGACTCGCCGGACATCAACTACGTGTGGCCGGCCCGTAGGTCTCCGGTGCGGCGTGCGGGGGGCGCCTGGTTACGCTTCCCCCGTTTACGCCCGGTGGGATCCTCCCGGCGTCCTGCGCGGATTAATCGGCACGATTGAAGGGTGTGCGTGACGCAAACCCTTCAATTGGCCGCGAGGGCCGCAACCCCCGGCCCGAGTGCGTCCCTTGGCGTGGGGGCGACTCGTGCGGACGGGGCGATACCCAATCCCCGTGGGGGTGTCGAGAGAAAAACCGCCAATCGGATGGCGCTATCCATCCCCGGAGGGAGTCGGTAAGATGGAGACGCCTGGGAACGCCGAAGCCGACGAGGACGCCCGATGCCTTCCCGCCCCGCGCTCCTCGCTGCCGGCGCCGCCGTCGCCCTCGTCGGCGGCGGGGTCGCCGTCTTCAGCCAGAACCCGACCTCCCCGGCGCCCGCCCCGCCGCCCAATGCCCCGAGCGGCACCGGCTTCGCGGCCGACCGCGCCCCCGCCGCGAGCAACCCCGCCGTGGAACTCGACACCGCTCGCGCCCGCAAGTACCTCACCCAGCTCTGCGACATCGGCCCCCGCGTGAGCGCCTCGGCCGGCATGGCCAAGCAACAAGCCCTGGTGACGGCCCACTTCGAGAAGCTCGGCGCGAAAGTCACCCGGCAAGCGTTCGACGCCACCATTCGCTCGAGGCCGACGCCCAAGGTGCCGATGGTGAACTTGGTCGCGTCGTTCCACCCCGAGCGCACGGCCCGCGTCATCGTCTGCTGCCACTACGACACGCGCCCCGCCGCGCACCAGGAACCCGACCAGCGCCGCTGGTCGCTCCCGTTCGTGAGCGCCAACGACGGCACGGCGGGCGTGGCGCTGATGATGGAACTCGCCCACCACCTCCCCAACTTGAAGACCGAAGTCGGCCTCGACTTCGTGCTGTTCGACGGCGAGGAGTACATCCTCGACAACGGCGTGCCGTACATCCGCGAGGGGGACGCCTACTTCCACGGCTCGCGCCACTTCGCCGCCGAGTACGCCAAGAACAAGGGCCAGTCGAAAGCCCGCTACCAGTCCGCGATCCTCCTGGACCTGTGCTGCGGCAAGAACGCCCGCCTCGCCGTCGAGGGCTACTCGCAAACAATGGCGCCGGCCCTCGTGGCCGAGGTCTGGGGCGTGGCGAAAAAGCTCGGCGCGAAGTCGTTCCGCGCCGAGTTGGGCTTCCAGCGCGGCAACGAGGTCCAGGACGACCACCTCGCCCTCAACGAAGTCGGCATCCCCGCGATCGACCTCATCGACTTCGACTACGAGCACTGGCACCTCCTCAGTGACACCGCCGACAAGATCGACGACGCGCAGGTGCGCGAAGTCGGCCAAGTCTTGCTCGCGTGGCTGGCCCAACAAAAGCCCCACGCGCCTGGGGGCGGGGGGCGCCCGTGATCCCCGCTACCGCCACGGGACTGCTAGTCGGCGGCGCGGTCGCCGCGTTCGGCGCCGGCACCGGCTACGCCCAGTGGCGCGGCCTGAAGTCCTTGCGCGCCCGGACCCACGTGCCGAGCGACGAGCGCGCCTACTTCGCCAGCCGCTACCGCCGGCGCCTGCTCACGGGGTTCGTGTTGGTCGCCATCGGGCTACTCATCGGCGGCGCGTACCTGTTCGGCCTCGAAGGCGCCGCCGCCAACCTGCGCCCCGAGCCGGCCCCCGAGGCGGTTGAGGGGGCCGAGGCGCCCAAGCCCGAGATGACGCCCGAGCAGAAGGACTTGGTGCGCCGCTGGGCGCTCTACTGGTGCGGCGTCGTGGTGCTCGTGTTCGCGCTCTTCGGCCTCGCGCTCGTGGACGTACTCGCCACCCGGCGCTACTGGCTGGGGGTGTACCGCGAGCTGCGCGACGACCACCAGGCGAGGCTGCGGCGCGACCTCGCGGTGCACAAGTCGCACCGCGAGGAGGCGCGGAATGCTAAGCTGAGGCGGGGCGACGGGTAGGGCGCTGGCCAATCTGAGCGGGGGGCGTCAGCCCTCCGAGCCTCGCAACCACTTACGGCAAGCTACAATCGATCGACTCACTCGGAGGGCTGACGCCCCCCGCTCAGAAAGCCGCAGTGCCGCCCTCATGAAACTCACCGTCCTCGCCCTGCTGCTCCTCGCCCCAGTCGCCGCCGCGCAGCCGGCCCTGCCGCCCGACGTGCAGGCCGAGCGGCAACTCGAGACCGGGCGCAAGGCGCTGGTCGCCAAGGACTACCCCGCCGCGCGCGGGCTGTTCGACGGCGTGGTGGCGAAGTTCGGCAACACCCCGGCCGCGAGTCCGGCGCGCTACGGCCTGGCGCTCGCCAAGCTGCAAGGCGGCGACGGCAAACTCCCCGAGATCGCCGACCTCCTCGACCGGGCCGCTGCGGATGCCGGGTTCGCCGACCGGGGCGCGGCCGCGCTGCTGCGCGGGCAGGTCGAGCGCGCCATCGCCCTGAGCGACCCCGCCAAAGTCGATAACGGCCGGCTCGACCGGGCCAAGGACGGCTTCCGCCTGGCGCTCGACCACGCCAACTACCACAAGAAGTACGCCGACGCCGCCGACGCCCGCTGCCAACTCGCCGAGGTCGAGCTGCGCCAGAACCGCCCCCAGGAGGCCCGGCAAGTCACCGAGCCGTTCCTGAAAGCCCCGGAGTACCAGAAGCTCGACGCGCGCGGCCTCGGCCTCTATTACCATGGTCTGGCGCTGTTCACGCTCAAGGACTACCCGAACGCCGCCAAGACGCTCAACCGCGCCGGGCCGTTCGACGCCGCCCCGTTCGGCCCGCACGCCGAGTACCTGCTGGGGCGCCTCGCCCACCTGAGTGGGGAGCGCGGCGAGGCGGCGGTACATTACGAGTCGGCCGTCGCGCTCGACGAGAAGCAGCGCAAGGCGGCGCAGGCCGCGCTCGACGGCGGCAAGTTGGGCGACCAGCCGCTCGAAAAGGCGCGCCTCGGTGCGGTGGCGAAGGCCCGCCCCGAGTTCGCGGGCGCCGCGCGCTTCCACCTCGCCGCGCTCGACCTCGACGCCGGGCGCGCGGCCAAGGCTCTCGCCGCGTTCGAGCGCTTCGAGGCCGACTCGCCCAACTCGCCCCTGGTGCCCGACGCCAGGCTGCGCGCGGCCGCGTGCCAGGTGCAACTTGCCCAGTACGACGAGGCGATTCGCAAGCTCACGCCGCTGGCCGAGAACCCACGCCTCGCCGACCAGGCGCTCGGCTGGCTGGCGCAGGCGCACCTGGCGCGGGCCACGCCCTCGGACCCCAAGCCGCTCAAACTCGCCCAGGACGCGGCCGAGAAGGCGCTGCAGCGGGTGAAGTCCGACGACCCGCCCGGTCGCAAGCGCCGCGCGGAACTGCAACTCACGCTCGCGGATGTCCTGCAACTCCAGGGCGAGTTCCGCCGCGCGGCCGAGGCCACCGAGCAGGTGTTGGGCGACAACCAACTGCCCGAGAGGCGCGAAGAAGTCCTCGCCCGCCTGGCCAACCTGTGGGGGCTGACCAAGGACGCCGACCGCTCCCGCCGCGCGGCCGAGGAGTTCCGCAAGGCGTACCCCCAGAGCCAACTCACCCCGGCGGTGACCCTGCGCGAGGCCGAGTTGGCCCTGGGCCGCGCCCTCGACGGCGACCGCGCCAAGCTCATCCCCGAGGCACTCGCCCCGCGCTACTCCGACGCGGCCGGGCGATTCCGCGAGGTGGCCGAGAAGTACCCCGACTCGCCGCAGGCCAACGCCGCGCTGTTGGGGTTGGCGCAGTGCCTGATGCAGACCGGCGCCTACGCCGAGGCCGCGAAGGCGGTCGAGGGCATCCCCGGCCCCGAGCGCGCCGGCGACCTGGCCGTGGCAAACTTCGTGCTGGGTGATGCACTGCTGCGCCTCGCCACCTCCGGCACCGAGGGGCGGCACTTCGACGGCCCGCAGCGCGACAAGCTCGCCGCGTCGGCGACCGCGCTTGAGGCATACCTGAAGGCCGGCAAGCCGCCCGAAGCCCCGGCCGCGCTGGTGAAGCTCGCCCACGCCCGCCGCCGCCTGGGCCAGATTTCCGGCGAGAAGGAGCGGAACCGCCTGCTCGACTCGGCGCGCGAGGCGCTCGACGCGGTGGCGCGCGACCACGCCGACAGGCCCGAGGCCGACCTGGCACTGGTCGAGCGGGCCAAAATCAACTCGGCGCGCGGCGACCGCATCGGCGCGGCGAACGACCTGCGCGCGTTCGCCGCCGACGGCCCCCGCGCCGGCTCGCCCCATGCGTACCTCGCGGCGCTCTCCCTCTCGGCGATGCTGCGCGAGGACGGCCAGCCGCAGGAGGCCGCGAGGCTGCTCGGCGCCGCGGCGGATCGACTCAAGAAGCTGCCCAACCGCTCCGAAGCGCCGGTGATGGAGAAGCTCTACCTGGTGCAGTACCACCAGGCGCTCGCGTCCCTCGAAGCGGGGCAGTTCGACCGCGCCGCCGAACTCGCCGAGCCGATCACCTGGCAGGCCGGGCTGTCGCCGCTCGCGCCGGAGTCCGCCCTCGTCACCGAGCGCGCCCGGCTCGCCAAGCAGCGCAAGCGACTCGCCGACGCGCTCAAACTCAAGGCCGACGCGGGCGCCGACGCCGAGAAGGCGCGCCGGGCCGAGCAGGAGACGGCCGAGGCGCGCAAGGAACTCCGCGCCCAGGCCCAGCGCGCCGCGCTGCGCTCCGAGGAGCTGCGCCCGGTCCACCCGGATCACGAGGCCCGCGCGTGGCTACTCTGGGAGGCCGCGACCGCCAGCCGCGAGGGGCAGCCGGCCGACTCGAAAGAGCCGCCGGCCCAGGCACTCGCGTCGTACAAGCACCTCATCGAGCAGTTCCCGAACTCCCGCGCGGGCGTGCAGGGGCGGCTCGATCTGGCCGACCTCACCGAGCCGGCCGACGCCGCCGGGGCGATCGCGCTGTTGAAAGAAGCCCTCGAAGTCGAGCCGCGCGACGGCGGGGTGCCGCCCGAACTCGCCGAGCGGCTGCACTTCCGCCTCGGCCTGGCGCTCGCCAACCGCAGGGACTTCGCCGGCGCGGCGAAGGAGTTCCAGCGCGCGGGGCTGAACGAGAAGTCGCCGCTGCGGGCCGAAGCACTGCTGCGCGCCGGCGAGGCGTACCTGGGCGCCGACGACCCGCGCCAGGCGGCGCAGGTGCTGATGCCGTTCCTTACGAAGCCCGAACTGCGCGACCCGGCCACCATCTGCGATCGCGCCCTGCTCCGGCTCGCCCAGTCCGAACTCGCACTGCAGCACCCCGAGCCGGCGCGCAAGGCGGTCGAGCAACTGCGCGGCCGCATCGGCGAGAGCCACCCGCTCGCCTTCGATGCACGCTACACCCTGGGGCAAGTCGCCCAGGCCCAGGGCAAGCTCGCCGAGGCGATTGCCTGCTTCGAGGCCGTGAGCGCCGGCACCGTGCGCGAACTCTCGCTGCGGGCGCAACTGCAACTGGGGCTGTGCCACCTCGCCCAGAAGCGCTACCCCGACGCCCTCGCGGCGTTCGGCGGCGTGACCTACAACGCGGCCGAGTTCCCCGAACTCCGCGGCGCGGCCCGGCTGGAGGCGGCGCGCACTCTGGAGCTATCGGGCAAGCCGACGGAGGCGAAGGCGGCGCTCGAGAAGATTGTGGCGGAGGGGCCGGCCGAGTCGGCGTGGGCGAAGGCGGCGAAGGGGCGGCTGGCGGGGAAGTGAAGGCGCCTGGATTCCTGAGCGGGGGGCGTCAGCCCTCCGAGCGAGTCAATCACATACAGCTTGCTACAAGTGATTGACTCGCTCGGAGGGCTGACGCCCCCCGCTCAGAGAGATGACGAATCACGCTCACGCCGTCCCCGTCGCCAGCGCCGCCGGCACCCCCGCCGGCCTCGCTTCCGGCGCCGGCTTCACCTCGGCTGGCTTGCCACCCGCCTCCGTCGGCTTCCCGTTGCCCTCCGGTTTGGGCGCGTCTGCCGGCGCCCGCGTGCCGCCCTTGGCCCACTCGATCGCGTAGTAGAACACGGGGGTGAGGAAGATGCCGAACACCGTCACCCCGATCATGCCGCTGAACACCGTCAGCCCCAGCGTGCGCCGCATTTCCGCCCCGGCCCCGCTCGACAGCAGCAGGGGGACGACGCCGAGGATGAACGCGAAACTCGTCATGATGATCGGCCGCAGGCGCAGCCGGCACGACTCGAGAGTCGCTTCGAGTAAGGGCGTGCCGCGCTCGCGCAGTTGCTGGGCGAACTCGACGATCAGAATCGCGTTCTTACACGCCAGGCCGATGAGCACAATAAACCCGACTTGCGAGAAGATATTGATGTCCTCCCCGCGGTAGCGGATCGCCGCGACGGCGCTGAACAGACACATCGGTACAACTAAAATTACCGCGAGCGGCAGGCTCCACGAGTTGTACTGCCCGGCCAGCACCAGGTACACCAGGATGACCGCGCCGAGGAAGGCGTAGATGGCCGTCGAGCCTTCGCGCGTCTGGAGGAGGGATAGCTCGGTCCACTCGATTTCCGCCTGGCGCGGCAGGGTTTCGCCGGCGTGCCCCTCGACCGCGGCGATGCCCGCGCCGGTACTGGTGGTGACCTTGAAGTTGCCGTTGACCGACGCGGCCGGGTACATGTTGTAGCGCTGCACCACCACCGGCCCGGCCGAGTCGCGGATGTTCACCACCGCGCCGAGCGGAACCATCTCGTTGCGGTCGTTGCGCACCTTGATGTTGCGGATGTAGTCGGAGGTCACGCGGAACGGGGCGTCGGCCTGCGCGGTGACTTGCCAGGTGCGGCCGTCCTTGTTGAAGTCGTTCACATACGTGCCGCCCAAAAACGTTTGTAGTGTATTAAAAACACTCGCCAGCGGCACGCCCATCTGGATGACTTTCGCGCGATCGACATCCACGAACAACTGTGGTACCTGAGAGCGGTACGACGTGAAGGCGAACTGGATGCCGGGGTCGCCGTTGACGGATTTGAGCATCAGTTGCGTCTGCTTCTCGAGTTCGACCGGCCCCATGTCGCCGCGGTCCTCGACCATGACCCGGAACCCGCCCGCGGTACCCAGGCCCGAAACCGGCGGCGGGGGGAAGCAGAGGATTTGCGCCTCCTGCACCTCCTTGGTCAAGCGACCTTGCAGTTGGCCCAGCAGCGCGAAGGCGTTGAGCGCGGGGTTGTGCTTCCGCTCGTCGAAGGGCTTGAGGGTGATGAACATGGTGGCGAAGTTCGGCCCGTTCGCCCCCAAAATCAGGCTCGTGCCGGTGATCGCTACCGAGTGGTCCATCCCCTCGATCGAGCGGGCGATGCGGTCCACCTCGGCGGTGACGGCGCGCGTGCGCTGCAGACTCGCCGCGTCGGGCAACTGGATCGCAATAATCAAGTAGCCCTTGTCCTGCGACGGAATAAAGCCGATCGGCGTGCTGCGGAAGTCGGTGTATGTGAGGTACAGCAGCCCGCAGTAGCCGAGCAGCACAAGCGGCGTAATGTAAATTAACGCGCGCACGGCCCGCCGGTAGCCGAGGGTAATTTTGTCGAACATCCAGTTGAAGCCGCGGTAGAACCGGCGCAGCGCCCAGTTCACGGGGCGCGTCAGCAAAACACCGGCCACGATGCCGGGGAGGGCGAGCGCGAGTGCGTACAGATACCACACGTATTCCGGCTTGCCGTCGAGGTTCACACGCGGGTCGGCGAGAGGTTTGAGTAGCAGGAACGAGCCGTAGCCCAACAGCGCGCCCCAGCCCCACCACGGCAGGGTTTCGGTGGCGTGGTCGTGGGCGTGCTCGCCGCTGCGGTTCTTGAAGATCGCCGCGGCTCGGCTCGGGGTGAGCGTCATGGCGTTGATGGCCGAAATGACCATTGCCGTCGCAATCGTGAGCGCGAACTGGCGGTAGAACACGCCGGTGATGCCGGGCAGCAGCGCGCTCGGGATGAACACCGAACTCAGTACTAGTGTAATCGCAATGATCGGCCCGGTGATCTCCTGCATCGCCTTCAGTGTGGCCGTGCGCGAGTCGTAGCCCTGCGCGATCCAGCGCTCGACGTTCTCGAGCACGACGATGGCGTCGTCCACCACGATGCCGATGGCCAGTACGAGTCCGAACAGCGTGAGGTTATTCAGGGTGAAGCCGAAAATGTACATGACCGCCAGCGTGCCGACGAGCGACACCGGCACGTCGATCATGGGCAGAATCATCGCGCGCCAGTCCTGCAAAAACACCAGCACCACGATGGCGACCAAAATGATGGCGTCGCGCAGCGTGTTGAACACCTCCTCGACCGACTGCAGAATGAACGGCGTCGTGTCGTAGCGGATGGTGTAGTCCACGCCCGAGGGGAAGCGCTTCTTGAGGGTCTCCATCGTCCGGCGGACGTTATTGGCCGTGTCGATGGCGTTGGTGCCGGGGAGCTGGTACACCGCCATCCCGGCCGTGGGTTGGCCGTCGGTGGTGCTGGAAATGTCGAGGTTGCGCGAGGTGAGTTCCACCCGCCCGATGTCGCGCAGCCGTACCGCCGGGCGGATGGTGGCCCCACTGGGGTCTTGCACGGGGTCGCCGACCTTCACCACGATGTCGCGGAACTGCTCCTCGGTGTTGAGGCGCCCGAGTGCGTTCATCGTGTACTGGAACGCGGTCCCCACCGGCACGGGTTCCTGGCCGACTTGCCCCGCCGCGACCTGCACGTTCTGGGCCTGCATCGCGGCCACCACATCGCCCGCGGTGAGGCCGATGTTGGCCATCTTATCGGGGTCGAGCCAGGCGCGCATCGAGTAGTCTTGCTGGCCGAAAATCACGACCTCGCCGACGCCCTTGGTGCGCGTCAGCACGTCTTTGATTTGGATCGTCGCGTAGTTGGAGAGGTAGAAACTATCGTGGGACCGGTCGGGCGAGACCATGTTCACGACCATGAGCACGTCCGGCGTGCGCTTCTTGATGCTCAGGCCCTGCCGCTGCACCTCCTGGGGCAAGCGCGGCACCGCGAGTTGCACGCGGTTCTGGATCAGCACCTGCGCGATATCGAGGTTGGTGCCGATCTCGAAGGTGACGGTGAGCGTGTAGTTGCCGTCGTTGGTCGATTGGCTCGACATGTACAGCATCTTCTCGACGCCGTTGACCTCCTGCTCGATGGTCGCCGCGACAGTCTTACTCATCACGTCCGAGTTGGCGCCCGGATAGGTGGCCGTCACCTGCACGGTGGGCGGCGCAATCTGGGGGTACTGCTCGATCGGCAACTGCGTCAGGGCCGCGACGCCGAAGAGCGTGATGATGATCGAGACGACCCAGGCCAGCACCGGCCGGTCGATGAACACGCGCGCGAACATGAGTCGGCCCTATTTATCGAGGAGTCGTAAGCAGGAGTAGGGTTCTTTCCTGTTCCCTCCCCCCGTGAGCGGGAGGGCTAGGGTGGGGGGTGGCAGTCCCAGAACGGGTGGCGTTGAGTGAGTTCGACTTGTATGTACTTGACCTGCCACCCCCCACCCTAGCCCTCCCCCTCAAGGGGGGAGGGGACAAGAGGGGCTAGTTACCGCCGGATACCAGCACCAGCGTGCCCGGCTGCGCCTCGACCGGGGCGCCGTCCTGGGCGCGCTGCATGCCGCGCACCACGATGCGGTCGGCGGCGGTGACGCCGGAGATTACCACGCGGGGAACCTCGCCGGCCGGGCCGAGTTTCGTGGGGGCGGCGCCGTCCTGGGGCGGGGGCGGACCCTCGCCGGGCTGGGCGACCGCGCCCTTGCCGCCTTCCCCTTTGGGGGCTTGCGGCGGCAAATCCAGGCGGATGTGCAGGTTCTCGGCGAGCGGGCCGAGCTTCACATCGCGGGCGCTCACCGTGTCCCGCCCGTCCTTGCCGGGGGCCACCACGTAGATGATCTTGCGCGCCTGATCGACGGTGATGGCGCTGTCGGGCACCAGCACCGCGTCCTTGGCAACATCACCGGGGATGCGGCACTTGACGAACATGCCGGGGAGGAACTGGTACGGCTCGGGGTTCGGGACTTCCGCGCGCACGCTCAGGGAGCCGCTGGTGGGCGAAATCTCGGTGCCGGCGAAGTCGAGTTCGCCGGCGTGCGGGAAGCCGACCTCGCCGGTGAGCTGCAACTTCACCGGCAGGCGCTCCTGGCGGACGCTCTTGGAGCGCCCGGCGGTGATGGACTTGATGTAGTAGCGCACGCTGGTCTCGTCGAGGTCGAAGTAGGCGTGGATGGGGTTCACCGCGGTGAGTACGGTGATCATGGTCGCGGACTGGCCGGTGCCCGCGCCGCCGGCGACGAAGTTCCCTTCGTTAACGAGAATGCGGTCCACGCGCCCGGCGAACGGGGCGACGACCTTGGTGTAGGCGAGGTTCTGCTGGGCGCGCTCCAGGGCCGCGCGACTGCTGGCGATGCCGGCCTCGGTGACGGCCTTCTGCGACGCCGCCTTCTCGTACTCCTCCTGGGTGGCCGCGCCGCTGCGGCGCAGGTCGGTGTAGCGGGCCGCGTCGGCGGCGGCGAGCTTGGCCTGGGCCTCGGCGTTCTGCAGCGCGCCCTTGGCCTGGTTCACATCCGCCGTGTAGAGCGCGGGGTCGATGGTGACCAGCACGTCGCCCTCCTTCACGTCCACGCCGTCCTTGAACAGAACCTGCTTGACGTAGCCGCTGACCTGCGGGCGGATTTCGACGCGCTTGCGGGCCTTGAACGTGCCCGTGACATCGGTGTACTGCGTGACGGTCTGCACCAGCGGCGTGGCGACGGTGACGGCCGGCGGACCCTGGGGGGCGGGGCCGGGGGGGCCGCCGCTCTTGCCGCCGGCGCCGCACCCCAGCGCGGAGGCGACAAGTAGGAACGCGGCGGACTGGCAAGCGCGGCGGGGACTCATTCGGCGAACTCCGGCGTGCGGGGGCGTACCTCGAAGTGGTGCATACCGCGCGCCGGGGCGGGGTCTTACTCGGCTGCAAGCCTTGCCGGCCTGTTAAGATAAAGCCGGCGGATCGTCTGACCGCGAGTAATCTGGGATCGCGCGGGGTCGGGTTGCGCGATTGGGCGCGGTTGAGATTATTGCCCGCGTACAATTTCCGCACGAAGCGCGACCCCGGCTATCCCCGGCGCGGCGGCGTGGCGCACAGCGGGCCGCTGGCTTCGCGCATGGGCCTGTCCAGCGTGCCGGTGATGTCCGAGACCATC
>CAXTPM010000047.1:12527-15260 GCA_964245865.1 uncultured Fimbriiglobus sp.
GTGGGGCGGGTCGCGCGTCATCGCTAGCCGGAGATCGTTGTGGCAGGAACTCGTGGTCGGTCGCGGCACCTTGTGGGGAATCGCGGGGGGCTGGAGCAACTCGAGGCACGCGAGACGCCGGCGATCACCGCCACGGGGCTACCCACCTGGCTGAGCGCCGGGCCGGCTCCGGCGATCAACGGGACCGACCAGTTCGGCGTCGATACCGCCCTGCCAAGCCCCGTCGTCGGGCAGGTCGAGGAGGTCGAGGGGCACCCGACCGACGCGAACATCCTATTCGTGGCCAGCCCCGGCGGCGGGGTATGGCGGACCTTCAACTCCCAGGCCATCGACCCGACCTACCAGCCGCTGACCGATCAACTGCCGTCGCAGTCGGTCTCGGCGATGAGCCTGAACGCGCAGAACCCGAACCAACTGCTGGTGGGCATCGGGCAGCAGTCGGTCTCCGTACTGGGCGTGAACGGCAACACCCGCCGCGTGCGCGGCGACCTAGTGGGGGCGTACTACACCGACAACGCCCTCGCCGCGAACCCCGTGTTCCGGGTGCTCGGCGGGCCGCTGGCCGGGCAGGAGAACAAGGCCGTTTTGGCGCGTGACGGCTACCTGTTGGTGGGCAACGCCTCGGGGCTGTACCGCAGCCTCGACAACGGCGCCTCGTTCGCCCTCCTGAGCGGCACCGGCGCGCTCCCGACCTCCACGGGCGTGGCCGGCGACTACT
The DNA here is from genome assembly GCA_964245865.1 of uncultured Fimbriiglobus sp. Classification (GTDB taxonomy): domain Bacteria; phylum Planctomycetota; class Planctomycetia; order Gemmatales; family Gemmataceae; genus Fimbriiglobus. The sequence goes on from CAXTPM010000047.1 coordinate 13,246, forward strand.
TCGACCTCAAGGCCGACCCGGCGAACCCCGCGCGGGTCTACGCGGCGGGGCAACTCGGGGTGTTCCGCACCGACAACATTTTCGCCGCCACGCCGGTGTGGGCCAACGTCACCAGCCCGCTGATGAACATCAGCGCCGCGACCCAGAACGTCAAAATCGCCATCCACAACAGTGCCGCGGCGAACGTGGTGTACGTGGTCGCCGCCGACATCGCCACCCTCCGCTCGGTGACGTACTCCACCAACTTGGGCGCGACGTTCACGGCGATGGACACCCCGAGTGTGCTCGGCACCCCGCGCGGTATCACCGACGCCTCGAACGCCTCGCCGATCGTGATCACCAGCCCTGGCCACGGCTTCCAGAACGGCGACCTGGTGGTCGTAAGCGGGGTGACGGGCAACAACGGGGCGAACGCCACGTTCGTGGTGTCCGGCGCGGCGCAGGACACGTTCACCCTCACCGGCTCGGTCGGCACGGGGGCGTACACCGGCGGCGGGCAGGTCACCAAAGTGTTCGGGGCGCTCGGCTCCCCGTTCGGGGATTTGTACCTCGGCCTGGCGGCCGACCCCGTCGATCCCAACGTCTTGTACATCGGCTCCGACACGAATCCCTCGGATGTTGGCGGGGTCTACTTCCGGGGCAACCGCGCGGTCGCGCCGTCGGGCGGAACTTTCTTCCCCTCGCCGCAGTTCACCGAGATTAACGGCGACGAGTCGGCCGGCACCAACGCCCCCTCGGACACTCACGAACTCGACTTCGACGCGGGTGGCAGCTTGCTCGTCGGCTCCGGGCGAGGCGTCTACCGCCGCCTCGCCCCGCGCGACAACGCCCCGTTCGTGAACCTCAACGGCAACCTCAGTTTCGCCTCGTTCTACTCGGTGAGTTACGACGCCAACAACAACGTGACGTTCGGCGGCACCCAGGCCACCGGCGGCGTCCAGCAACTCGACGGCTCGGGCGTCACCGGCAACCCCGTCTGGGACCGGGTCAACGGGTTCTTGGACAGCGCCGCCGACAACACTTCGACTCCGGGACAGTCGGTTCGCTACCAGGACGGCGCCGACTTCTTCCTCACCCGCGATGTCTACAACAGTCAGAACGTTAGGCTGAGCGGCGGTCCCGTCCTTTTCCAGGCCGACGGCAAGACTGACTTCCTGGGCGGACTCACCCAGGCCGACAAGGACGCGCGCTTCGTCAACGGCACCTACCGGGGCCGCTTCGTTTTGAACAAGATCGACCCGCGACTCGCGGTGATCGGCAACGTCAACTTGTACGAGGACGACAACCCCGCGGGGCGCGCGCTCGATACTGTGGCCAACATCACCCCGGCCGGTGCGACCCGCACTAGCGCCCTGTCCTATGGCGGGCGGCAGTCGGGAATCAATATCCCCCGCATCCTCTACGTCGGCACCATCACCGGCCAGTTCTACTTCCGCGGCACCGTCGGGGGGCTAGTAGACCTCAGCGCGAACCTGCCGGGCGCGGGCGAGATCAACCAGATCGTCACCGACCCCGACGACTTCCGCAACGTCTTTGTCCTCCGGGGCAACAACCAGGTCTACAGCAGCACCGACGCGGGCCAGACTTGGACCGACATCACCCAGAACTTGATCGCGCCGGGCCTCGACGCCAACGGCAACCCGATTCTCTACCAAGTGGACCCGACCACGGGCGCGGTGACGGGGGGGCTGAGCACGCAAATCCGCGACATCGCCATCTACGACACCGCGCAGAACGGCCTCGCGGGCGGCGGCACGGTGCTGCTCGCCTCGGGCCGCAGCGGCGTGTTCCGCTTCGTCCCAGGGCTGGCGGGTGCGCAGTTGCCCAACCAGGGCTGGACCGAGTACGGCACGGGCCTGCCCAACGCCTACGCCTACGACCTCGACGTGACCGGCAACCGGCTCACCGTGGGCCTCAACGGCCGCGGGGCTTACGTCATCCCCGACATTTCCGGCACCATCCGAGTGGCGGCGGTGGTCCAGGTGGCGGCGGAGGGCGCGGCGGGGTTCGTCACG
>CAXTPM010000048.1:0-15008 GCA_964245865.1 uncultured Fimbriiglobus sp.
CCAGGCGCGCTCGCAGTTTACGCGCGGCGGGCCGGGCAAGCACGGCACCGTACTGGTGGCCGACGGCGACGCCTACGCCGACTTCGTGAGCATCGACCCCAACCTGTACACCACCCTTTTGACCACGCCCGCGATCCCGCTCGACGGGGTCAACCGCGACAGCCTGGCGCTGGAGTTCGACTCGAGCTTCCGGCCGGAAGACCCCGGCACCCAGTTCGCGCGCGTCTCGGTGAGCTACGACGGCGGGCCGTTCAACCAGCTCTCGGAGTTCAACACCGACAACACGCCGGGCGGCGCCGGGTCGCAGGCGCGCATCAACGACCACCTGACGTACAACCTCTCCAACCCGGCCGGGGCCAAGTCGGTGCAGTTCCGCTGGGGCTACGAGCAGGCCGGTAACGACTGGTGGTGGGCGATCGACAACATCGCCGTCAGCGGGGCCAAGACCGACCCGGCCCAGGAGACCATCCAAATCCAGAGCCAGCCGGGCCAGGGGAGCGTGGCCGTGGACTCCAAGGGGGCCGTCGTCTACACCCCGCCAAGCCCGACGTTCACCGGTACCACGAGCTTCACCTACAACCTCTTCGACGGCGCCGCGACGAGCAACACCGCCACGGTCAGCCTGACGGTCAACGGCAACGCCGCCGCGCCGGTCGCCAACCCCGACTCGTTCGCCACGGTGCAGGGCACCCCGGTCGCCGTCCAGTTCGACCGCAGCCTGCTGACCAACGACGCCGACCCCGACACCGGCGGCAACGCCGGGCTGAGGGCGGCGCTGGTGACCGCCCCGACCGCCGCGCAGGGCGCCGTCGCGCTCAACCCCGACGGCACGTTCGCTTTTACCCCTAACCCGGCATTCTTCGGCACGGCCACCTTCACTTACAGGGTGAACGACGGCTCCCGCGACAGCGCGCCGGCGACGGTCAGCATCGCGGTGGCCCAGAACAACTTCGCCGCCCCCGTGGCCGTTAACGACTCGTACGCCGTGAACAACAACGGGTCGCTCGCCGTCCCGGCCGCGACGGGACTATTGGCCAACGACACCGACGCGGACGGCAACCCCCTCGTCGCCCGCCCCACTGTCGGCCCGAACGGGCTAGTCGTCGGGCCGGACCACGGCACCCTCGCGGTGGCGCCCGACGGCTCGTTCACCTACACGCCCCGCGCGTTCTTCAACGGCGTCGATCGGTTCACGTACCAGGCGTTCGACGGCGCGTTCCTAAGCGCCCCGGCCACGGTCACCATCACGGTGGCGGCGACCAACGTCGCGCCGCGGGCGAACTCCGACACGTTCTCCGCGAAGGCCGGCGTGCCGCTCACCGTCCCCGCGCGGGGCGTGCTGGCCAACGACCGCGACGACGGCCCGAACGTGACGCTGTTCTCGGAGGGCTTCGAGGGGCTGACGCTCCAGCCGTACAACACCGGCGTGCCGGGCGGCGACGGGACCGACTACACCGACGCGCTCCCGACGGGCTGGGTGCGCGACAACACCACCACCCCGGCGCCGGCCACCCCGACCACCAAGGGGGCCGAGTTCTTCGGCTGGCACGCGATGGATGTCGATTCGTGGGTCGCCGAGCAGGGCAACCAGGCCCGCAGCGACTTCACACGCGGCGGCGCGGGCCTGCACGGCACGGTGATGGTGGCCGACGGCGACGCCTACGACGACTTCGTGAGCATCGGCGGGGGCAAGATGAACACGCTCCTCGTCACCCCGTCGATCCCGCTCGGCGCCATTCAGCCGAACAGCCTGGAGCTGGAGTTCGACTCCAGCTTCCGCCCCGAAGACCCGCCGCCCGCGAACCAGTTCGGCCGCGTCGAGGTGAGCTACAACGGCGGCGCCAACTGGGCGACGCTGACCGAGCTGACCCCGGCCAACAGCGGCGGCCCAGGGTCGCGCTCGCGCACCAACGAGCACCTGACCCTCAGCGCCAACAACCCCGCCGGGGCGACCAGCGCCCAGTTCCGCATCAGTTACCTGGAGGCCGGCAACGACTGGTGGTGGGCGATCGACAACGTGAAGGCGGTCGGGAGCAACGCCAACGCCGGCGCGGCGCTGACGGCCCAACTCGTGACCGCCCCCCCGGCCGACCAGGGGACGGTGGCGCTCAACCCCGACGGCTCGTTCACCTTCGCCCCCGCCGCCGGGTTCACCGGCATCGCCTCGTTCACCTACAAGGCCAACGACGGGGTGAGCGACAGCGCGCCGGTCGCGGTGAACGTCTTCGTCGGCCCCCAGGCGGCGGTGCAGGTCAACGGCGGGGCCGCCCAGCGCTCGACGGTGCGCAGCGTCACCGTGCCGTTCGGGGGCGCGGCGACGTTCGCCGGCAACCCCGCCGCCGCGTTCACCCTCACCGACGCCGGCGGCGCGGCCGTGCCGTTCACCGTCACCCTGAGTACCGTCAACGGGGCGACCGTCGCCACGCTGACGTTCACCGGCCCCAACGTGATCGGCGGGTCGCTCGCCGACGGCACCTACACCCTCCGGGTGCTGGCCGACCAGGTGAGCGTCGGAGGCCAGGCGCTCGACGGCGACGGCGACGGCACGCCGGGCGGCGACCTCGTGAGTACGTTCACCCGCAAGTTCGGCGACCAGGACGGCGACGGGGACGTGGACGGCATCGACCTCGCCCGGTTCCGCCAGTCGCTCGGGTCGGCGGCGGGGGACGCCGCGTACCGGGACTACTTCGACTTCGACAACGACGGGGACGTGGACGGCATCGACCTCGCCCGGTTCCGCCAGCGCTTCAACACGTAAGCCGCCCAAGCCCCGCCGTGGCCGCACCCCACACGAGGGGGCGTCCACGGCGCTTCGCCCGCACTTCGCCCCCGTCGCCCCGCTCCGACCTAGAGGCCTGAGATGATTCGCACCCTGACCGCCCTGACTGTTCTCATGGCCCTCGCCGCGCCGGCGGCGGCCCAGACCCTCCCGGCCAACGCACGCTTCACCTACGAGTGGGCGCAAAACGGCACCGCGCTCGCCGGCAACTCCGTCTCGGTGGCGTCCGGCTCGGCGCTCAGCCTGCAAGTGTACCTGCGCCAGACGGCCGGCACCGAGGTGCTGGTCGCCGAGGGGGGGCTGTTCGAGGGGTCGGTTCGCACGACCTACGGCGGCACCCCCGGCGTAATCCGGGTGGCGTCGGTGAACGACATCGTTTTTAACCCGCAGTTCAACGACACGGTCACGTCCAACCCGACTCGCGTCGTGAACGACAACTTCGCCCAGTTCACGGCCGCGAGCGACCTGACCGTTGCCGCGACGCCCGACGCCGCCGGCCGGGTACTGCTAGGTACGTTCACCTACCAGGCCGTCGGGGCGGCCGGCACCAGCACGCCCCTGGTGGCGGAAATCATCCCGAACGCGCCCACGTTCGCCGACACCGTGACCTACACCAACTTCTTCAACCTCGACCCGGTGATCGCCCCGGTGACCCTGACCGTGCTGATCACGCCGGTGCCCGAGCCGGCCGGACTGCTCGCCGCCGGGGTGCTCGCCGCCGGCGCGACCGCTCGGGTCCGCCGGCGGCGGCAGGCGGCGCGGTAGCCCGGAGACGATCCGTGGCCCTCCCTCCCGACCTGGCGGTTCGGCAGCTCTGGCCGACCACGTTCTTCGCCCGCCCGTGGGCCGAGCACGCGGCCGAGGCCGACGGGATCGCCGCGCACCTGTACCACCTCCGGGACCGGGAGCCGGAGCGCATCGCCAGCGGGGTGGCGCCGGGGGCGAAGTCGGCGGCGGGGCTGTTCGAGAGCCGCTTCGACCTGTTCGCCGACGACCACCCCGGCCTGGCCAAGCTCAAGGCGTTCGCCGGCCAGACCGTGCAGTACGCCGCCGCTCATGTGAACGGCGGGGGGATCGACCCGCGCCGGCTGCGGGTCGCGGTCCCCGACAGTTGGTTCCACATCACCACCGACGGCGGGTTCCACGACGCGCACTACCACGGCGGCTGCTCGTGGTGCGGCATCTACTACCTGCGCGTCGGCGAGTCGGGGCGCCGGGCCGGGCCGGGCGCGCCCAACGGCGGCAACCGCTTCTACTCCCCCCTGGGGGCCGGCGGCGGGTTCAAGGACTACGGCAACCAGTACCTGGACTTCAACTTCCTCGACCCGCCGGTGGCCGACGGCCTTTTGGTCCTGTTCCCGTCGTACCTGATGCACGCCGGGCTGCCCTACCGGGGTGCCACCGACCGGATCGTAATCTCGTTCAACGCCCAGGTGACGCCGGCGTGACGCCGGACGCGGGGGGCGACTCCGGGGCCGCGTGCCAACGGACGTTGAAGGCGACGGAAATGCGCTCACCGTCGCCCTGGAACGGGTTAACGAAGTGGTACAGCCAGCCGGGGAAGACGACCATCGTGCCCGGCTCGGCGCGGACCACCGCGCGCTGGCCGAACGGGCTGCCGGGGGTCGGCACCATCTCGGTGTAGGGGCGCGGGTCGCACAACTCGAGTACGCCGCTGAGCGGGTGGCCCGGCGCCTCGCCGCCCGCCTCGACGTAGTAGACCCCGGACCACGCGCTCGAGGGGTGGTTGTGCACGCGGTGGTAGTGGCCGCGCCGGCTGACATTCGCCCAGGCGGTCAGCCCGACCTGCCCGCGCGGGGCCGGCCTCCCCTCGGTGCTCGCCGCGACCACGTGCCCGACGGCCTCCAGAATCCAACCCTTCAACGTGGCGAACGCGGGGTCGGGCCAGTCGAGCAGGTCGGCCCCGGAGTGCCACCCGCCGACGTTGGCGTGGTCGTTGCTCGCCCCGTCCCGCTCGCGCGCCAGGATGAACCGCCGGAGCGCGGGGTTGACCTCGCCGGCCCCCGGCACGCGGAAGCGCCCGATGGGAGTCGGGTACGAGAGTGACACTTGCTTTTCCACGCCGACCCTTCTGACATCCGACGGCACGACGGCGCCCGCCCGCGCGGGGAGCGCCTCTCGGGTCCGTATTACGGCCCCCGGCGGCGCGGGCCAGCGGCGAGCCGGACAATTCGCGGTCTTCTTACGAACTTCACGTCTTACTCGCTCCGACTACTCGCTCGCTCGCATAATGATCACTCGTCGGGTGGCCGCGTCCGCCGAGGCGCACCGAGGCGAAGGACTGGTCCGGGATGTCGAGATGATGCCGAGACTCGGAGGCGGTTTCGTTCTGGGGCTAGCCATCGCGGCGGGCTGCTCCCACGCGCCGGCCCTCATCCCCGTGACCGGTCTGGTGAAGCTGGACGGCCGCCCCGCCGAGGGCGTGCAGGTCAGCTTCTGGCCGGCGGACGAGGCGGGGGCCGAATCGCGGGACCGCTACGGGGCCGGCCGAACCGGGCCGGACGGGCGGTTCGAGCTGCGGGCGTTCTCCGGGCCGGGGGTCGAGCGGGGCGACTACAAGGTGACGTTCTCCCGCGCGGCCGTCGGGGGCAAGGCGGCGCCGGGTGGCAAGCCGGAGCGCGCCCGCGAGTCGCTGCCGGAGCGCTACACCGGCCGCGAGACGACCGACGCCACTGCCAAGGTGGGCAAGGACCAGACCGACTTCGTGTTCGAGTTGCGTTCGGACCCCAAGTGAGCCTTACCCGGTCTGTGTCGTAAAGGAGTCGTCATGCCGCGCCGCGCGTTTACCCTGATTGAACTACTGGTGGTGATTGCCATCATCGCCATTCTGATTGGTTTACTCCTGCCCGCCGTGCAAAAAGTCCGGGAGGCGGCGGCGCGCGCGAAGTGCCAGAACAACTTGAAGCAACTCGGGCTGGCGGTCCACAACTTCCACTCGGCTAACGGCGCCTTCCCGCTGGGGGCCGAGCGCACCGCCGGGGGGTACTGGTCGGCGTTCGTGCTGCCGTACATCGAGCAGGACGCCGGGTTCAAGGCGAGCACCTTTTCGGAAGCCTCCGGCAACGCGCAGTGGGCGCAGCCGTGGCCCGGCATGCCGGCCTCGCAGGCGAGCTACACCTCCTCCGACCCCTCGGCGCGCAACATCGCGCTGTGCGAGACGCCGTTCCCGATCTTCCGCTGCCCCTCGGCCAACGTCCCCGACCAGGCGCTGGACGTTTCGGGCTACGAGGGGGGCGGGTGGGCGGTCCAGCGCCGCGCCCCGTCCACCTACCTGGCGAACGCCTCCGGCTCGGCCACGAACGACTTCCGCCCCGCGCCGCCGGAGTCCAACGGTGGCCCGGCGTCGTCCCCCTACGGCAAGGCGCTCTGGAAGGAGAACGGGCTGTTCATCTCGCGCCTGAAAGCCCCGACGGTGGGCGAGGGCGGGATGGGGCACGTCCGCATCGCGGAGGTGATCGACGGCACCTCGAACACCATCGCCCTCGGCGAGGCGGTGCCGTACCTCGACGACCCGGAATTCAAACTCGGGCGCCCGCCGGCCGAGAACTACGGCCACGGGGGCCGCAAGGACCACTGGGCCTTCGGCGGCGACGACATGGACAACTACGAGGGGTGCGACTGGTCCGAGGCGCTCGGCTCGGCCGGCGTGCCGATCAACCTGAACGCCGGCAAGGCGCTGTTGCGCACCGACCCCCTCTACGACGCCTGGGAGGTCAGCTACGGCAGTCGCCACACCGGGGGCGCGAACTTCTGCATGGCCGACGGCTCGGTGCGCTTCATCCGCGACTCGATCGAGCTGAAAACGTTCCGCGCCCTCGGCACCCGCGCCGGCGGCGAGGTGGTGAGCGGCGAGTAGCGCGGCCGCGTCGGGCGAGCGCCCTCGGGTCGCGCGAGGAGCAGCCGCACTCCGTCCCCCGGCTCGGCCCACGCGACCGGGGATACCGCCCTCGACGGCGCGGGCTGGTGTTCTTGAACCCCGCCCGCGCCGCGAGTCGCCGACTTGTTTCATAACGGCCGGTTCGTCGGGACGAAGTTCCGGGCCGCACGGGGTGCCGACCACCGCCCCGGTGCTGCGGACGGCCCGGCGCGTCGAATCGTGCGGCGCCGGGGTGGCCAAATTCATGGGGGCACTGAGCAACGGCGCCCGGTCGCGGACTTCAAGGCGCCCCCGTGCCGCCATCACGGTTAAGCGCGCAGTCGGCCCTGACGGCGGGGGCGTTGGCGGGGCGCGGCTGGGTGTGACCGGCACCGACGCCTCCCACGCCACCCGAGCGGCGCGCAGGCGTTCGCGCAGAGGCCGGGCGCGGATCGCGCTGATGGCCCACAAGGGTCGCCCGCGTCGGCACATCGCCGCCGACTTGGGCGTCACCCCGCGCGCACCGTCCGGTGGCTCAACGCCTACCTGGCCGGCGATCCGGGGGTTGTGCCTGAGGAAGGCCAAGGGCGGGTACAGCCGCATCCCGGCGGTGCTAGCCGTAGAGGTCGAGCGGTGGGTCATCGAGAAGCCGGCGAGGCAGGGGCTAGACCCTGTTTCATTTAGGATCGGGAGTTTTCTTCTGCGGTGAGCGAATAGGATCGGGGGGACGCGGCCCGCCCGCCGCTACCCTGGGGGACTCCGATGATCCGCGTCGAGACGGCCAAGTGGGGGCAGGCGCTCGACGACCTGCGCTATGCTTCCGTACACGCGGCGCACCCCCGCAGCCGGGAGCGGTTCCTGGCCTTGTACCTGATCGCCGCCGGGCACCTCAACGCCACCGCCTGCGCCGCCCACCTCGGCCGCCAGGACGAGACCGTCCTGGGCTGGGTCCACCGCTACAACGAGCGCGGCCCCGACGCCCTGGCGTACCGCCGCACCGGCGGCCGCGCCCCCCTTTTGCGCCGAGCGATGTCGCGCGGGTCGCCAAGGCCGTCGAGGCCACCCGGCCGGCCGACCACGGCCTACCCGGCCACGGCTGGACGCTGAAGAAGCTGCTGGGCAAGGCCAGGCCCGAGCAGCGGGTGGCCCACATCCGGCGGCTGCACGGGCTGTTCGCCGGCGTGTGCGGGGGCGAGGTCACCCTGATCGACGTGGACGAGGTCCACGTCCACCGCGACCGCGACCTGGGCTACGCCTGGGGGCCGTCGGGGCGGCTGTGGCGTCGGAGCGGCTGCCCGAGTCTGTCGGAGCGGATGAACGCCTACGGGGCGTACGACTTCACGAACGGTGAGCGCCTGTTGTAGCACGGCGGCCGGTGCGACGGCGAGCGGACGGTGCTGTTCCTGCGCGAGGTGGCCCGCTGGCGGCCCGGCAAGAGGGGGCGGGTGGTGCTGGTCTGGGGCAACGCGCCGTGCCACGTCGCCAAGGTGGCCGCGGCGGCGGCGGCGGGGCTGGGGGTCGAGGTGGTGAACCTGCCGGGCTGCAGCCCGGACCTGAACCCGGTCGGGCGGCCGTGGGACTGGCTGCGGGAGGACGTGACGCGCGGGTTCTGCCACGCCAGCGTGGCGGACTCGGCGGCCGCCTGCCAGGCGTCCGTCGCGCGGATCGACCGCGACCCCGTCGCGCGGATCGACCGGCTCTGGCCCAAGTTCGACCTCGACCCGGAGTTTCTCCTCGAACTCCGGGTCTCTACCTGATCGGGGTTTAGTTTCAAGACACCCTGCCGGGGAAGCGCATCACCCGACAAATACCCCATTGGCCGGGCCGTCGAAGGCATCCAGCCCCAGCGCCGCCGGCGGGGTTCCGCCCCGCGCGATGTCTTGCCCCCGGTACGCCGTCACGCGCCGGCCGGTCCCGGCCCCGACCACGAGGTCCGCCCGGTCGTCGCCGTCGAGGTTTTTCACGGCCAAGCGGATGCCGCTGCGGCCGGCGTCGTCGCCGCTGAAGAAGTTGGCCAGCGCGTCTCGGGAGTTGCCGAGCAGCGCTTTGCCGCTGTAGGCGGTGACGCGGGGACCGCCGCCGGGGCTCCCGCCGGCGATCACCTCGGCGTACCCGTCGCCGTCGAGGTCGCCGGCGGTCACAACTACCCCGCCGCGTAGCGAGTCCTCGAAGGCGAAGAAGTCGCCGAAGGCGTGCCGGGTGAATGTGCCGCCACTCAGGCTGGTGCCGTCGTACCCGGCGACCCTGGGGCCGCCGCCGAACCCGGCGCTCACCACGAGGTCGCCCACGCCGTCGCCGGTGATGTCGCCCACGGCGGCGCGGGCGCCACCCCGGAACTCGGGGTCGTCGATGCCGAAGAAGTCGGCGATCACCGCGAAGCCCGCGCCGGCGAACACGCGCACTCGGGGGCCACCGCCCTGGTCGGGGGTAATCACCAGGTCGGGCACGCCGTCGCCGGTGAGGTCGCCCGCCGCGACGAACACCCCGCCGGTGAAGCTCGCCTCGAACGGCTCGACGGCGAACAACTCGGCCTGCGTTTTGCCGTCGAGGATCACAACCCGCGTCGGGACGCCGGGGCCGGTGCCGACGACCAAGTCGGCCACCCCGTCTCCGTTGAAGTCGGCCACCACCACCCGCACCCCGCCGGTGAAGTCGCCGAACGGCCGGGCGGTGAAACGCACCCCGCCGTCGGGGTTGTAGAGCGCCGCCGCGGCGGGCGCGCCGGTGTCGGTGCCGGCGGCGAACTCGCGGAAGCCGATCAGCGTCGGCGGCGTCACCGGCGGCACGGCCGGCGGCGGGGGGGGCGGCGCGGCCGGCGGGGTGACGGGCGGCGTCACCGGCGGGACGGCGCCGACGACCGCCACAGTGGCCGTCCCGGTCGCGGTGCCGCCGGCGCCGTCGATGACCGTGTAGCCGAAGGCGTCGATCCCCGCGAACCCGTCGAACGGCGTGTAGACCAGCGAGCCGTCGTCGGCCATCGTCACCACCCCGTGCGCCGGCTGGGCGAACGAGGTCAGCACGAGAACGTCGCCGTTCGCGTCGGTGTCGTTGGCGAGCGGTTGCAGCGCCACGGCGGTGCCGGCCGGGGTGCTCGCGGCGTCGGTCGCCGCCGCCGGGGCGGCGTTGGTTGTCGTGATGGTGATGGTCGCCACCTTCGGCGTCTCGGTGGGCACCCCTGTGACCGGGTTCACCCCGGCGGTGCTGAACCGGAAGATCACCGTGCCGGCGACGGGCGTGTTCGACGGCACGAAGGTCGCGCCGCGCAACTGCTCGATGGTGACTTCCGTGCCGGCCTCGGCGGTGGTGCCGTCGGCCAGGCGCACCGTGCCCTGCACCCCCTGCGGGGCGTCGAGGACGGTGTGGATCAGCCGCGTCTCGCCCGGCCGGGGGGCGTACGTCAGGTCGCCCAGGTCCAGCGACGCCCCGGCCGTCCCCGGCGAGACCGTCAGGTCGTTCAGCACCCCCGAGACGCGCGCCGTGTCGAGGCCGTCGGACTGCGGTTGCACCACTCGTGTGAGCGTCGGCGGGGCGCCGTCGGCCGAGCCGTCGTCCAGCGTGACGATGACCGTCCGGTCGGCGGTGGACGGCGACGTGTTGCGGTTCTGGTACTTCACCGACGCGATCACCCGCTGGTACTCGGCGGTGGTGCCGACGCCGGTGAGTTCGAGCACCCCGCGCTGGGCGTCGAACGCGCCGGTGATGGCGCCGACGGTGGCGAAGGTCAGGAAGTCCTCGCCCCGGATGTAGCCGGCGGCGATGGTGACGGCCGCGCGGGTGTAGTGGCTGCCGGGCACGAACGCGCCCAGCGGGGTGGACGGGCGCCCCAGCGCGGCGTCGGGGTAACTCAGGCGGATGTCGGGGAACACCGCCGCCGGGGCGCCGCCGGGCGGGAACAGCAGCGCGGCGGTGGTGCCGCTAATGCCCGGCGCGACGGTCGGCACGACCATCGGCACGAGCGCGCGGGCCAGGTCGGGTTGGTTGGTCGCCCCGGAAAGCGTGGTGACGACGACGGCGACTTCGCGCGGGTAGGCGGTGGGGTTCTTGCGGCCGTTGGTGAACCTCACGCTCCGCAAGGTCGCCTGGAAGTCGTCGGCCGTGGTGGCCGGGCCGGCAACCAGGGTCAGGACGCCGGCGGTGGCGTCGAACGTGCCGGTGATGTCGCCGGCCGGGGTGAACGAGAGGGTGTCGGCGGTGGAGTCGAACAGCCCGGTGAAGGAGACGGTGGCGGTGACGACCGGGTCGGCCGGGTCCGGCAAGTCGAGCATCAGCTCCGGGGCGACCGTCACCGGAGCGGTGCCGGTGAACGCCGCGCCGCCGGGGCCGACATCGACCACCGGTTCGGCTGCAGTCAGGGCCGGGGCGGCGAGCGGCGCGGCCGGCCCGCCCGGCGACGCCAGCCGCGGGCCCGCGGGGGCGACCGCCGGGGTGACGGTGATCACCCGGCGGAACTCGACCCGGTCCCCCTGCGAGCCGGTGAGGATCACGTGCAGCGTCACCGAGCCGGGGGTGGTCGAGCGGAAAATGATCGACCCGATGCTCCCCGCGTAATCGCGGATCGTCTCCTGCCCGGTCGTAATGAGGGTGAGCCGGTTGAAGCCCGGAGTGGCGTTGCGCACGGCGGTCAGGTTGCCCGAGGCGCCGCCGAACTCGATGGTGTCGCCGTCCACCGAGGCCCGCGACCCCGCCTCGACCAGGACCACCGCCCGGACGACGGTGTTGCCCGGCGTGGCCACGAGGCGGGTCGTGTCGAGGGGGAAGTAGAGGTCCGGCGACGACGCCACGGTCGTCGCCGGGCTGTTGGGCAAGAAGACGAGGCTGATCGGCGCGAGGGCCGGGACGACGACCGACCGCAGGACCGACGGGTCGCCGACGCCGCGACTGAAGAAGATATTTACACTCGACGCCCCGGACCCACTCGTGCGACGCACCGTCAGTAGCGCCAGCGCGGCGTTCACGTCGCGCGCCCTGCCGTTCAGCCTCACCCGCCCGGCCGTCTGCTCCCCCACCGTACTGGTGTCGGCGCCGGGCACCAGGCTCGGGATGTCGAGCGCGAGGCCGGCCCCGGCCTCGACTGTTACCGACACCCGCACCGATGGGTTCGAGGCGGCGATCGGGTCGAACACGCTGGCCCCGCTCAGACCCGCCGTCCCGACGGCCGGCACCGCCAGCGCCGCCGGCGCCGTCAGCACCGGCGGGCCGAACCCCGGCGCGATCGGGCCGACCACGTCGCTCCGGCCGGTCTCGAACTTGTCCGTGATCGTTCCCCGGATGGTGAACGCCTGACCGGGGAACGCCTCCGCGTCGGGGGTGCTAATGATGAGCGACCCAACGCCCGTGGCCTTGTCGTAAGTCTCGCCGGGGTTCAGGTTGCCCAGTACCGACGAGCCTTTCAGGAACCCCGACCCGTTGACCGCGAAGCCGACGCTGACGTTCTTCAGGTCGGTGTCGATGGTGCTAACCTGGTAGCGCACGCGCAAGTCCTTCGACGCGCTGTTGGCCACGCGCTCGGTCGAGAGCACCCGGATCGTCGGGAAGTAGCCCGGCGGCTTGACCGGCGGCAGCGGGGTCGGGTTCGCCGGCGGGTTCGAGTTCTTCACCAGCGCCGCGAGGTTCTTCGTCGTGGTGAACGCCGGCATCCCGAAGGCTCCGGCGTTCACCGACCCGGTCAGGGTCAGCTTGCCGGCGAACGTGACCCTGGCGGTGAAGGTGGCCGCGTTGTTCAGCACCGAGGCCGTGAACTGCAGGAAGCTGTTCTCCGGGTCGTTGGGAACGAACTTGCCGGTCACGAGCAGCGTCGCCAGGTCGATCCCCTTGATGTTGATTGGCGGGATGAAGAACACGACCTGGGGGATGGTGATGTCCGGCAGCCGCACCTTCAGGAACGCGAGGAAGCTAAACTCGCCGGTCGCCTTGAGGTCGAGGTCGAGGCCACCGACGAAGAACCCGGCGTACAGCGACACCTGCACCGTGGCCCGCACGCTCGACTGCCGGGGGTCCACCGCGTCGTAGAAGAACGTCACCGACCCGCTCGCCACCGGGATGGCGGTGCCGATCAGGCTCAGTGCCCCCTGGAGTTTGAGGGTTCTGGCGCCGAGGTCGAGGCTGATCGTCGCCGTCCCCTGGAGCAGCGACAGGCTGCGGCCGCTGAGGTTGAACGACGGCCCGGCGGTGAACGTCACCGACCCCGACACACTAATCGCGGCCGGGGTGTCGAGGTGGTCGAGCATCCCGTCCACGCGGCTGACGAACACCCCGGTGTTGCCGAGCGCGAGGCCGGGGTCTCTGGCCAAGCTCAGGGCGATCTGGACGAGCTTGCCGTTGGAGATGCGGAAGCTGCCGCCCACCTCCAGCCCGGCCGGGAGGACGACCGTCCCGCCGCCGGACAGGTCGAAACCGCCGCCGGTGTTGGCGGTGAACGCCAGGAACGCGTCGTTGAGTTTGACCACCCCCAAGTTGGCCGTCAGCCCGAGCCGGAAGCCGTTGAGTCGCACCGCCCCGCTGGCGGTGTTGATCGTCAGCCCGCCGTCGGGCAACTCGATGCTCCCCTGGACCTTGTCCGCGAGTTTCACGGTCAGCTTGCCGCTGAACTGGAGCACGCCGGTATCCCGGCTGTACCTCACGTGCAAGTTTTCGCCCGTCGCCTGGACCGAGGCGAGCTTGATGGCCCCGTTCACGGTCAGGTCGAGCACTTGGAGCTTGCTGCTCTGCACTACCAGCCCCGGCCGCGCTGGCGACCCGAGGGCCAGCGTGACGTTGTCGATCACCTTGTTCGCGCCGGTGCCGACTGTCACCCCCGCCGTGCCGGAGAGAGCGAACAGGCTGCCGGCCGCGGCGGTGGCGGGCTTGTAGGTGAACGCGACGTTCTGGGCGGTGAACGCCACGCCGCCGATGTCGAACCCGCCCGACACGGCGACGGCGAGCGTCTTGAGCGCGCCGTTCTCGACCACCAGCCCCGGCTTGTCGGCCGACTGCCCGAACGCCACCCCGAAGCTGACCGTCTTGGAGTCGGTCGTGCCGCCGAACGACGCGCTGGCCGAGCCGGACACCGCGTACCGGGTGCCACTGGTCGCGGAGGTGTCCAGCCTCAGCCGCAGGTCGGTGGTCGCGATGCTGACGCCGGCGAACGAGAAGTTCCCGGTGATTGCGGTGTTGACCGAGTCGATCTTGCCGTTGCGGATGACCAAGCCCGGCGTCGCGTCGGTCGGGCTACCGAAGCTGACTCCGATCGCGGTGCCCCCGACGGTGAACGCGGCCTGGCCGGTCACCTTGAAAACCTTGTTCGGCGTGTCGAACCCGAACGTCAGGTTACTCCCCGTGAACGTCAGCCCGCGCGCCGAAAGTGTGGAGTTGATCGTCGCCGAGGGGGTCAGTGGGTTGGTGTTGACCGACACCCCGGCCGGCAGGTCGAGCAGCGGCGCGAAGTCCGCCCCGGCCGCGGGGGTCAGGCCGACCTTCACCAGCGAGGGGGTGGTGCTGGCGGTAGGGCCGCTGTCGGCGAACACCGCGTCGGTGAGAAATCGCAGCCCTCCCACGTCCCGGAAGGCGGTCGGGACGACGCGGTCTTCCAGCGCCAGAACGCCGAGCCGCGCCGAGGGGCGAGGGCGCACGGCGGCAAGGCGACTCGGGCTGCCGAACCAGGAGAAGCGGCGCATGGCGAACTCGGAGGGGTAGAGAGACTGTGCGATATAGGGGCTATCGCGGGCCACTCACGCGCTCGGGGGGCGTTGCGGGGCAGTCGTCGGGTCCGGCAAACCGAACCCTTTGCCAAGCAGGGACTTAAAAAACTTCGACAATCTGCCACGTCGGCCCTGGGGTTCGCATAATAACTCAGGGACGACCGTGGCCCCGCGCCCCGACCCGCTTGGGAGAACCCGCCTTGCCCTGCGACTCCGGCGACTCGGTCTCGACCTCACTCTTGGTCCGCGCGCGGGCGAACGACCGCCGGGCGTGGGAGAAACTCGCCGACCTATTCACGCCGATCGTGTACAACTGGGTGCGGCGCGCCGGCGTGCCGCCGGCCGACGCCGAGGACGTGGTCCAGGATGTGTTCCTGGAGGTGTCGCGCGGTCTGGGGCGCTTCCGCCGCGATCAGCCCGGCGACAGCTTCGGCGGGTGGGTGCGGGTGATGACCCGGCGGCGCGTCTGCGACTACCGCCGCCGGGGCGCGCCGCTGGCCGTCGGCGGCAGCGACCTCCGCGCCGCCCTCGACCGGGTGCCCGACGCCGCCCCGCCGGACGGCGACGCGGACCCCACCGACGACCCCACCGCCGATTTGCTGCGCGGCGGGCTGGAGTTGATCCGCGCCGAGTTCCAGGCGCGCACCTGGGACGCCTTCCAGGCCGTGGCGGTGGA
>CAXTPM010000049.1:0-10623 GCA_964245865.1 uncultured Fimbriiglobus sp.
CCGGTGCGAGTACGCCGAGCCGGCAACTAATAAATAGGATGCGTATGACGCACCCCGATCGCCCGCCCCGCGGCGGAGGGGCGGGCAATCGCGGTCGGAGCGGGGACGCATCAAAAGGAGTGGAAGGCGGCGGGGGTACACCCGCAGGAGCAGGCTGAGTTGCCGAGACATGTAGGAGTAGCCGGGTGACGGGCACCCGTGGTCCGGCGTCGGCGTAGCGAGAGCTGCCCCTCGGCTCTCCCAGAACGGTAGTCCGGCATACCGCGAACGCAGCTTGCTGGCGGCGAGGGTGCAGCGATTTTGATTGTACTCCCCGCAGGGTGTCGCAGGGCAACGCCGCGCGGGCGCCCGAGGAGTGGTCCCACGCCCCGCGCGGTGCGCGATTCGGGGAGGCGAACCGCGGGACTCGCGGTCACGCCGCCCGCGCACCGGACCCCGCGTCCGAGAAGCCCTGTTCGGGCCCGGCGGGCCCGGCAGGGGGCTAGTCCGCCGCCGCGGCGAGTGCGGCGCGGAGTTGCTCGGCCCGCGCCGGCTGGACCATCGCCACGTAGGCGATCATCCCCTCGACCCAGGCGCGGAAGTGCGGGTGGTTCTGCCGGTTCTGCGCGGCCAGCCCCTCGGTCCCGGCCCGGTGCAGGATCGCCCGCAGGCGCCGGACCACCTCGCGCGGCACCGCCGGGGCGGCGTTGACCACCAGCCCTGTTACGCGCTGCTGAGTTTCGGGGCGCTGCACCCGCGTCTTCCGGGGGTTGAGCGCGAACCCCTCGTCGGCGGCGATGTGCCGCACGCGCGCCAGCAGGTAGCCGACCCGCTCGCGCCGGCCCGGCGGCGCCGAGAACGTCAGGTCGTCGGCGTAGCGGGTGTAGGCGAAGCCGAGCTTGGACGCCAGCGCGGAGAGGCGCCGGTCGAGCTTGCGCGCGACCTGGTTCGACGCGGCGGGGCTGGTACACGCCCCCTGCGGCAGACCCCTCGGCCCGGTCGCCACGAAGTACGCCCGCCCGGCGTACTGCACCCTCCTGCGCGGGCACTCGGTGCAGAGCAGCGCGAGGAGCGTCGAGACCGCCCCGGAGTAGCCGCAGCGGGCGAACAGGTGCCGCACGCGGGCGAACCCCACCGACGGGAAGAAGTCCGCGAGGTCCACGTTCACCACCACGTCCTGCCCGGCGTGCGGCGCGGCGTTCGTCACGGTCGAGCGGCCGGGGACGAAGCCGTGCGCCGGCCCCTCGGTCGGTAGCCTGCCGAGGATGTTGGCCAGCACCCAGCCCTGCGCGGCGGCGAGGGTGGCGTGCGGCGCCGCGAGCGTGCGCACACCGCCGGACTTCTTGGGAACCTCGAACTGCACGTAGTGGGTGCGCGTGGCCGCGTCGGTGTGGTAGCACAGCCAGCGCAGGCGCGGCACCGCCAGCCCCAGCGCGGCGGCCAGCTCGGCGGGCGTGCTCAGTACCGGCAGCGCCAGGGCGGCGAGCGCGGCGGCGTCGGACCGGCGGTCGTGCAGGCGGGCCGAGACGCCGCGGCCGGCGAAGGTGATGTCGGTCGCCTTCCGGCGCGCCACGGCCTCGGCGCGCTCGCGGGCGCGCCGGGCGGCGTCGGCCTTCTTGCGGGCCTTGAGTTCGGCCCGCGCCGCACGGTCGGCCCCGACCGCCTGCTCGGCGGTCTGCCCGGCCTTCACGGTGGCGTGCTGGAAGCGGTCGGCGTGCGCGGCGTACTCGTCGCCGACGCGGTGCATCGCCGCGAGTTCCTCGGCCGTCACGAGACCCTGCGTCAGCATCCCGCGGTCGATTAAAAGGGTCCGCGCGTCGGCGGCCGGCGGGATGATGTCGCGCCGGCCGAAGAACATCCACCCCGTGCCGCGCCGGACCTCCGCCGCCCCCTTGACCAGCTCATCGCGCGTGACCGGCAGGAAGTCGCCGGGCTGCGGCCCAAAAGCGGGCGGCGACGCGGACGGCGGCGGAGGCGGCTCGGCCGGCACCACCACTTCGGCCGCGGCGACCTCGGCCGGCGCAACTACCGGCGGCACCGGGGCGGCGGGCGCGGGCGGAACGGGGTCGGGCCGGCGCCGGGCGAGGAAGTCCCAGAACGCCACGTCACCGCCCCCGAGTCAGCGAGCGGTACCACTGCTCGACCGTGCCGGCCGGCCGCTCGCCGTTCGCCGCGCGCCGAAGCGCCTGCATGTGCCGGCATGGCCCGGCGCGCAGCTTGAAGCGGAAGTAGTGCGAGCAACTGCACTGCCCGCGCACGACCCTGCCGTCGGGGTCGAGCAGCGCCTCCACGTCGCGGTCGTCGGCCTTGCCCACCAGCGCCCCGCCGAGCTCGGCGCGGCTCTCCGACTGGGGGGAGTGGTCTGGGCCGGGCGAAGGCCCGCCGTCCGCGGCGTCGTCAGTCCTTTCTCGGAAGACCGCCCTACCCGTGCGCCGCGTGGCCCGTGCGCGGCCCCAGGGCGCCCGGTCACCGGCTCGACGGCCGCGGCGGGGGGGCGAGTTCCGGGGGGTAGAGCGCCCGCTCGGCCCGCCACTTGGCCGCCTCGGCCGGCTTCTTCGTGGCGGCGTACAGTTCGATGAGCCGTTCGGCGGCTTCGGGGAGGCGGTCCCGCCCCTGGGGCGGGATGGCGTCCCGACGCCGCTTCATCCCCGCGTACCCCCGCAGCAGCAGCGGCTCGGCCTCGGCGTACTTGCCCTGGCCGAGAAGCGCTCCGCCGAGTTGCGACTGCATGTTGAACGTGCCCCACTTGTCCGGCTGCGTCTTCTCGCGGATCGCCAGGCCCTCGCGGAGCAGCGGCTCGGCGTCCGCGTAGGCACCGAGCCGCAGGAGCATCAGGCTGCACTCGGCGAACTTGCCCGCCAACTCCGGGCTGCCTTTGGGCAGCGACTCGCGGGCCTGGGCCACCAGTTCCGGGATCAGCTTCGCCGGCTCGTCCCGCTTCCCGGCCTTGGCGTAACCGTCCAGCAGGTACCAGCCGACCGAGCGGAGGGCCGGGGCGGTGCGGCCGGTGCGGTAGGCCTCTTCCAACATCGGCAGAGCGTCCGCGACCCGGTCTGCGTTCAGGTAGGCGATGCCCAGGCCGCCGACGGCAGTCTGCGTGGCGGGGTGTGGCCGGCCGTGGTGCTTCTCCATCAGGGGAACGGCCTGCTCGTAGAGCGGGATGGCCCGGTCGAGCCGGCCGCGAGACACGTAGGCCGACGCCAGCCTGCTCATGGCCGCGAGGGAGTCGGTGTGGCCTGGGCCGAGCTTCGCCTGCCGCAGCGCGAGCGACTCCTCCAGCAGCGGCACCGCCCGGTCGTACCGCCGGGCCGCCCAGTGGTCGCCGGCGACGTTGCTCAGGCAGCGCAGGGTGGTGGCGTGGTCGTCCCCGAACTTGACCCGCATCAGACGCAGCGCCTCCTCGTGGAGCGCGAGCGCCTCGTCGAGCCGGCCGGCGTCGCGGTAGGCGTTGCCCAGGTTGTTCATGGTGACAAGGGTGTCGGGGTGGTCCCGGCCGAGCTTGGCCTTCGACAATTTGAGCGTCTCGTCGAGGATTGACAGCCGCCGGTCGCCACGGCCGGCTCCGCCGTAGGCGTTGCCCAGGTTGTTCATCGTGTTCAGGGTGTGGGGGTGGTCGGGGCCGAGCTTGGCCTTGCGGAGCGCCAGCGTCTCCTCCCAGAGGGCCACCGCCCGACTCGTCCGGCCGAGGTCGAGGTACCCGTCCGCCAGGCAGTTCATGGTGACGAGGGTGTCGGCGTCGTCCCGCCCGAGCTTGGCCTGCCGCAGCGCCAGGGTCTCCTCCCACAGGGCCACGGCCCGGTCGGCCCGCCCGCCCTCCTGGTAGGCCAAGCCGAGGTTGTTCATGCAACTGAGGGTGTCGCGGTGGTCGGGGCCGAGTTCGGCCCGCATCAGCGCCAGAGTCTCTTCCAGGAGCGGCACCGCCCGGTCGAGCCGGCCGGCGGCTCGGTAGACCTCGCCCAGGTTGTTCATGCTCGAGATGGTGCCGGGGTGCGTCGGGCCGAGCCGGGCGGACCGGGCGCTCCGGGCCTTTTCGAGCAGGGCCGTCGCCGGCCCGTACTCACCCAGCGCCGCGAGCGACGTGCCGAGCGTGTCCTGCATCTCGGCCACGGCGAGCTGGTCGCCGATGGCGGACCCGTCCAGCTCGCGGGCCGCCGTCTGGAGGTTCTCCCGCAGCACGTCCTGGAGCGGCCGGCCCGAGTCGGCGATTCTCTTGGGGTCCAGCCCGGCGAAGACCAACCCGAGGATTTCGTTGCCCTTCTTGGCGTAGGCCAGGTTCGCCTCCGCCTCCGCCCGCCGCCGCTCGGCCCGCACCAGCCCCGCCGTCGTGCCGGCGACCCCGGCGACCAGGCTCAGGAGCACCAGTGAGGCGGCTACCACCGCCGCCCGGTTGCGCCGCACGAACTTGCCCGCCCGGTACCGCGCCGACGGCGGGCCGGCGGTCACCGGCTCGTGGTTCAGGAACCGGTCCACGTCGGCGGCGAACGCGGCGGCCGAGTCGTACCGCCGCCCCCGGTCCTTCTCGAGAGCCTTCATCACCACCCAGTCGAGGTCGCCCCTCACGAGCCGGCCCAGCCGCCCCGGCTCCGTCGAGCGGTTGGCGGCGGCCGATGGCGTCGAGTCGGCCGCCGCCAGCCGGCTGCTGGGCGTCGGCGGCTCGTGCTCGCGCACCGCCCGCAGCACCTCGTCGAGCGCCGCCCGCCGCAGCGTGTCGCGGCCCAGCGGGGTCGTGCCGGTCAGCAGCTCGTACAGGATCGCCCCGAGGGCGTACACGTCGGCGCGGGTGTCGATGTCGCGGCCGTCCGGCCCGGCCTGCTCCGGGGCCATGTACAGGGGCGTCCCCGCGACCGCCCCCGGCGCGGTGAGCAGCGAGTGCTCCGTTAGGGCCGCGTTCCCGAACGCCTTGGCCAGGCCGAAGTCGATCACCTTGGGCACCGCCGCCCCGTCCCGCGTCTCGACCAGCACGTTCGAGGGCTTGAGGTCGCGGTGGATGACCCCCTTTTGGTGCGCGTGCTGCACCGCCCGGCAGACGGCCCCGAACAGCGCGAGCCGCCCGGCCACGGGGAGCGCGTGGGCGTCGCAGTAGTCGGTGATCGGCAGGCCGTCCACCAGCTCCATGGCGAAGAACGGCCGGCCCCGGTCGGTCTCGCCGGCGTCGAGCACCTTGGCGATGTTCGGGTGGTCCATCACCGCCAGCGCCTGGCGCTCGGCGTCGAACCGCGCGAGCACCGCGCGGGTGTCCATGCCGGCGCGCACCAGCTTGACGGCGACCCGGCGGCGGACGGGCCGGAGCTGCTCGGCGAGGTACACCGTGCCCATGCCGCCGCTGCCGAGCTCGCGGACCAGCTCGTACCGGCCGGCCAGCACGGCGCCGGCCAAGTCGCCGGCACCGTGCTGGCCGGCGTCCACGGGCGTCACCACGTGCGGCGCGGTGGTGTCGCCGGGCGGGTCGAGGTCGGGGGCGGGGCGGCCCATGAAGCTCCCGGAGTCGGCGTGGGCGGCCAGCAACGCCTCGACCCGGCCGCGCAGGGCGGGGTCGCCGGCGCAGGCGTGGTCGAGGTAGTCGGCCCGCGCGGCCGCGTCGCCGAGGTCCAGGGCGGTCAGGAAGATCGAGCGCTCGGCCACGGCGGCGGCTCCGGGGGGCTGGGACGGTGAGGATTCTATCAGAACGCCCCGCCGGTGCGGGCGCGCCGGCGGGGTTCGGGGTGGTTGCCGCCGGGGCTAGAAGATGATGGTCCGCTCCTTCACCCCGAGGCTGCCGGTCAGGAAGTCCCCGACCGGCCCGGTGGCCGACCAGTTCCACCGCTGGTAGAAGTCGCCGAGGCTCCACGTCTCGGCCCGGCCGTTGGTGTTGGTGACGTAGAACTCCCCCTTGACCCGGTCGAACCCGGTCACCACGACCCAGTGCAGGGACTCGGGCAGGTGGCCGCCGGGGACGGTGCTCGACCGGCCGGTCGGGTTGACCAGGGCGACCACCGGCCGGCCCTTGGCGAGGGCCGCGAAGATCGGCTCCATCCCGTCCCCCATGTTCGACCGCAGGACGAGCCGGCTGTCCGCCTTCCAGTGCTGCATGACGCCCAGCAGGGTGCCCGGCGAGCTGCCCATTTTGACCCGCGTGACCAGGTCGCCGTGGTAGATGTCGCGGGCCCGGACGGCCGAGTAGGTGGCGTCGGTGTACCCGTAGTACCGCAGCACGCGCGACACCGAGTTCGGCCCGCAGCTCCAGTCGTCGGTCTGCGGGTCGCCGCCGGGGACGCCCCGCAGGGTGACCGCATCGACGATCACCCCGGTCGAGGCGGACCAGTACAGCCGGCCGTTCTGGAAGGCGCTGTACTTGCCGCCGGGGACCGACACCTCGTCGGTGGTCGGCGCCCCGAGCGGTCCGCCCCCGCCGCCCATCGCCTCGTACTTGGCCAGGATCGCCCCGTGGACCTCGAACGCGCCGGCGACCGACGAGACGATCGCCCCGCGCTCCGTGCCCTTCTGGAAGTGGCACCACTCCATGCCGGCGCCGGACTGCACGTCCTCGGTCGGGGCGCCCAGGAACCCGCCCCCGCCGCCGAGCGCCTCGTACTTCGCCAACACCGGCCCGCGCAGGGTGAACGCCCCGTAGCCCGAGGAGATGATCACGCCGCCCTCGAAGTGGGACCACTGCATGCCGGCCCCGGACTTCTGGTCTTCGAGTGGGGCGCCGAGCATCCCCCCCCCGCCGCCGAGCGCCTCGTACTTGGCCAGCACCGCCCGCCCGATGGCGTGGGCGCCGGTGGTCGGGGTGGCGACGACCGCCCCGCCCTGGAAGTGGACCCAGTCGAACCGGCCGCTCGTCTGCTGGTCCTCGGTCGGCAGACCGAGGTACCCGGCCGACCCGCCCAGGGATTGGTAGTCGGCCATGACCGCCGGCCCCATCGCCCGGTTGCCGGTCAGCACCGGGTCGATGATGCGGTCCTGCCGCTCCGCGTTGGGGTAGCTGTTCGCGCCGGCCCCGCCGTAGAACACGTCCGACCCGCTGCCGCCATAAAGCGTGTCGTTGCCGGCCCCGCCGTCGACCACGGCGGGGATCGGCGAGGTGACGCTGATCCGGTCGGCGCCGCCGAGGCCGTAGGCGTAAATCTTGCCGGTGACGGCCGCGCGGGGCTTGTCGGTCACGACCCCGTTCTCGGTCACCCGCACGACCAGGTCGGCCCCGCCAGTGATCCGCGGGACGGCCAGGCTCTGCACGGTCAGGTTGTCGGGGCCGTTGGTCCCGTAGACGTACAGGTCGCCGTTGTACAGCGTGACCGAGGGGTTCTCGCGGGCCTCGAGTGCGGTCAGGCCGAGCCGGGTGCGCGCGGCCGGCTTCGGGCAGCGGGCCGGCGAGGGGGCGCGGCGGAACAGCTTCGTGAACACCGACGGGCGGGTGGCGGGCATGGGAGGAGCCTCCGGTTGGGGTGCGGGTCGGTCGTCGGCCCGCTACCCCGATCACGCAACCCGGCCGCGGACCGCGCCACGATTCCGCAGAAACTTTCCGGCTGCGGCTCGCGGCCGGCTACGAAACGACGCCGCCCCGGCGGCGGGCCGGGGCGGCGGGGGTAAGGTTTAGCAGTCGGTGAGTCGGATCACGGCGGGAGCGGCTGCGGGTTCAGGCTAGGGTGCCCTGGGCGGGGCATCGCCATCATCATCGGGGCGGCGTGCGCGGCGTGCAGGGCCGGCGGGGCGGCGTGGGCCGGCTCGCCCGATAGGTGCGCGGCCAGGACGGCCGGGCACTCGCGCGACTCCAGCACGCTGACGCCGAGGCGGGCCTTCGGGGCGGCGGCCGCGGGGACGGCTTCCGCCCCCAGCAGGCGGGCCAGGAACTTGAACATGGTCGTCTCCGGTTGGGAGGTTTCCGAGCCGGGGCCGAGCGGCCCCTCACCCCCACACACGCAGCCCGGCCACGAACCGCGCCACGATTCCGCGAGATTCTTCCTACGGCCCGCCGATCGCCTCCCGGAGCCAGGCGCGGGCGTAGGCCCAGAGCCGGTCGGCCGTGCGCGGCGCGACCCCCAGCGCGGCGGCCGCGTCGGGCAGGCTCATGCCGGCGAAGTAGCGGAGCTTGACGAGTTCGGCGGCCTGCGGGTCGGCGGCGGCTAGCCGGGCGAGCGCCTCGTCCACGGCCAGCACCTCGTCGTCGGCCCGGCCGTCGGGCGCGGCCAGGGCGTCCTCGGGCAGGTCCACGCGGGCCGCCCCGCCGCCGCGCTTCAGGGCGCTGCGGCGGCGGGCGCGGTCCACCAGGATGTGCCGCATCGCCTCGGCGGCGGCGGCGAAGAAGTGGCCCCGCCCGGCCCAGCGCTCGCCGTCCGCCGGGCCGACGAGCTTGAGGTACGCCTCGTGGACGAGCGCGGTCGCGTCGAGCGTCTGCCCGGCGGCGCGGCCGGCCAGGCGGGCGGCAGCGAGCCGCCGCAGCTCGGCGTAGACCAGCGGCAGCAGGTCGGCGGCGGCCTGGCGGTCGCCGCCGGCGGCCGCTTCCAGAAGGTGGGTCGCATCGGCCATACCCGCAAGACTACCCGTCCGATGCGATGTCGGCAACTCGACGCGAGGCGCTCGTCAGAGGCCGGCTGGGATTAGCACGCCCGCCCCCTCGACGGGGCGGTCTCGCAACCCGAGGCCCTCCCCGCCGCGCCGCCGACCACCGGCGGCCGGGTGAAGGCGGCCCCCGACTCCATCCCCCGAGCGTCCAGGTCAAGTCGATCACCCTGGCCGCCGGGGACGTGACCGGCGACGGGGTCGGCGACCTGGTCGTCGCGGCCGGGTTCGGCGGCGGGCCTCGCATCTCCGTCTGGGACGGCACCTCCCTCCAGGACGGCGCGTACACCCTGCGCCCAATCGGCGACTTCTTCGGGTTCGAGGAGACCCTGCGCAGCGGCGCGTACGTCGCGGCCGGGGGCGTGAGCGGCGACGGCAGGGCCGACATCGTCCTCGGGGGCGGCCCCGGCGGCCGCCCGCGCGTCCGCGTCGCCGACCCCGTCCCGCTCGCCCCCGCCGTGGCGGCCGGCGCCGGCGACCCGGACGACCGCGGCGGCGTGCGGCTGTCGGTCGGCGACTTCGACGGCGACGGGCTGGCGGACGTAGCGGCCGGGGGCGGGGCCACGGGCCGCGTCGCGGCCTACGCGGGCCGCTCGATCCGGGCCGGCGACTCGCCGCCCGCGTCCCTCCTGGACTTCGACGCCCTGCCGGGCCTCGCCGGGGGCGTGTACGTCGGGTGAGCGATCCGGGCCGGGCCGGACGCCTTACCGGCGCCGGGGGAACGGGGCGCACCGGGAGCCGGACCGCGGGTCGGCGCCGCCACCCGCTCCAGACACCGTGCCGGGGCCGAGTGCCACGTCCGACATCTCCTTCCGCTGCTGCCACACCCCGACTGCGGCGCCAGATCTGACGCCGCGCTCCGGGGGCGAAATACGCAACGGTTTCGCGGCGCGGCCACGGCGTGAGCTCAAAATCGCCTCTCGAATGAACGCGGCCTGCGGGCCCGAGAGCTACGGCCCCCCACGCGGCGCGGCGTGGGGGGGGGCGCGCGTCCCCGTCCGGGTCCCACACCGCCGCCCTCCCCCGCTGGGGACTCCGGTCCCTGCGGCGCCCCGCGCCGGGGAGTCGCCCTAGGGGCCGGGGCGTCGGCCTCGCGGCAGGGAGCCGGCCCCTGGGGCGGCCCTCCAAAACCACTTTTGGGGTTACTGCGGCTCCGGGCGCGCGGCCGAGCCCCGGGGGGGCGCCGGAGGCCGGCCCGCCACCCGGTCCACGAGGTCCGGCCTCGCGCGGCGCGTGCGGTTGGTCCGCCCGCCGGGCTGTCGCCTCGACGACCCCGGCATGGTAACATGTGAGGCGCCGCAGCGGACGCCGGGGGCCGCACCGGCTCTTAGCGGTACACTGGCATCAGCGGCCCCGGCGCCGCTGAACTTGGCGTTCGGCGGCGGAGGCCGGCACCCCTGAGGGCACTATGAGCGACCGCCCATTCAGACGGCCCGAAAGCTACGAGGCCGAGGACGCGACGCGGAGGATGGTGTCCGGGTTTCTGGAGGAGCGGGGCTACTCCGTCACGAGTGACCTGCTCGAACGGCAAGGGCAGACAATCGTCGCCGTTGCGCCCGGCGGCGTTCGACACACGATGCGGGTCCGGCTGTGCTGGCGTCGTGAGACGGGTTCCAGGGGCTCGGAGCGGGTGCAGCCTACTCGGCCGCCCAACTGCTGGCGAAGATCAAGAACGACGACTGGTTCGGGAGCCTCCAAGCCAAGGTCAGGCGAGAAGCGTCTCGCGGGGTCACGCACCTGCTGTTCGTCCAGAAGGACGACCGGGCCATCACGTACGCCGCGCTGGTGCCCCTCGCGGCGCTCGTCCCGGTCTGGACCGCCCAGCGGGACGCCAGCCAGCAACTGATCGACCAGGGCAAGCTCGGCCGGAGGAAGAAGAACCACGCGATGAACGGCAGCAGCCCGACCCTCTGGCTGCAAGACGACCGCGGGGGGCAGCAGGTCGCAGACGCCCTCTGGAATCACCCCGGAGTCTCGGACCTGGCCGCCCTGGCCCTCTCGACCGAATCCACGCTCTTCCCCGAAGAGGTGCCCCAGCCGACCCGGTTCGTGGAGGGCGCGTGCCGCCGCGTGTCGGTCAACGCATACGAGCGTGACAGCAATGCA
>CAXTPM010000049.1:10633-13501 GCA_964245865.1 uncultured Fimbriiglobus sp.
GTCTGCGGCTTCAGCTTCGGCTCCGCCTACGGGCCGGAAGCAGAGGGTTACATCCACGTCCACCACGTCCGCCCGCTGTCCGAGGTCGGCGGCGAGTACGTTGTGGACCCGGTCGAGGACTTGCGGCCGGTGTGCCCGAACTGCCACGCGGTCCTGCACCTGGGCAGCCAGTGCCGCAGCATCGAGGCCGTGCAGCGGCTCCTGGACGCACAACGGGCCGCCGAACCAGCCAGTGCGCCGGACACTTGCGCTCCGGGTCGCCAGGTTGGTGTGAGCGTCGCTCGGGGCGGGTGCCGCCGAGCTGTGTCGCTCGGCGGCAGGGGGGCTTGGCGGTGAGCGACGCGGCGGGCGATGTCCACGAGCAAGCCGTCAAGAAGGCGATCTCCCGGAGAATTTCCACGACGGGGGTCGGAGGTTACTCCCGGCACGTCCTGCTCTGCGTCGGCGCGGGCTGCTGCGCGGGGCAGGACTTCTCGGCCACCGCCAAGCTCCTCAACAAGCGGCTGAGCGAGCTGCGCAAGGCGCCCGGCGTGTACGTCTACCGCACTGTGGTCGGCTGCCTGAACTTCTGCAAGTGCGGCCCCCTCTTGGTCGTCTACCCCGACGGCGTGTGGTACCACTCGGTCACGCCGTCGGTGCTCCGACGGGTCATCGACGAGCACCTCGTGGGAGGCCGGGTCGTCGAGGACTTCGCCTTCGCGTTGAACCCGATGCGCGCCGCCGAGCCGGGCGATACAGCGGATAGCGGGGGCCGCACTGGTCCATCGTGAGTATGTCGCCTCTCGTGGCCCCCGGTGCCGCTGAGCTTAGCGTTCGGCCGCAGAGGGCTTCCGGGGTGGACGAGTGGCTGCGACTGTTCCGTAGCGTTAACCCGACCGTCCGCCATCGGTCCGCCGAGGGGTTGTTGCGGCGGGGGAACGCGGTACCCCTGCCGGTGCTGCTTGAGATTCTGGACGATCTGCACGACCACGGTTTGGGCGCGGCCGCGGAGCGGATCCTGCGGACCCGGCGTGATCCAGAGTTGGTGGCCGAGATGATCCGCCGGTTGCGCTCGCCGTCGCAGTTCGTCCAGGAGGTGGCTTGCGGCGTGCTGGGCGGCTTCGGTGATCGGTCCGCCACGCCGCATTTGCTCGCCGCACTCGACGACCCGGCCATGATGGTCCGCTGGGCGGCCGGGTTCGGGCTGGCCTTCCTCGCCGACCCGGCGTGCGGGCCGGCGGTGCTGCGGCACTACCAGGGGCGGGCCGAGGACATCAACGTCCGCATGGGGCTGGAGTGCGCGTTGCAGGCTGTCGGGGTCGAGTTCCAGCGCCGCCCGTGGTGAGCGCCAGAGGCCGCCCCAGGAACTTCTTCGAGTTCTAACGAGGCCGTGACGTGACCGGGCCGTACTGCGCTCGGCCCGGCGCGTGCCGCCCCGGCGGCCTCGTTCGAGACCTCGTCCGGCGTCCCCCTCGTCGTGGCCCCCCGTGTGCGTTCCGCCCCCTCCGCGAGGCGGTGGCCCGCGGCCGGGCGAAGGGGAACGCCACCGACCTGGTGGAGCTGACGCCGGCGAGGAAGCCGCGCTCCCTGCTCCGCCGGGCGCAGTCCGTGAGCAGGGTCAAGGAGTTGCGCGACTAAGGTGGCGGATCGAGTCGGTCAACTCATCAACAGGAAGGACAAGCACCGTGAGCAAGGAATGGACCGGGGATGACGACGTGCCGCCGCACGAGCGGGTGCGGCTGGTGAAGGACGAGGAGCGGGACGAGGGCACGGCGGTCGCGTTCGGGCGGGTCGGCGCGAAGCCGGTGCTGTCGGTGCGGTTCTGCCCGCGGACGGGCGACTCGTGAGTTTCAGCTACAGCCACGCCTACAGCGTCCACGCCGAGGGCAAGGGGAGGCTGCTGACGTTCACCGGGCGCACCGTGACCATACGAAAGCCACAACTTGCACCGGCTGCATGGCTACCTGGACGCGCACCGGGCGACGAAGGTGCGGGAAGGCGACCCGCGCCGGGCGGAGTTCGAGCCGGACGGCGCGGAGGTGGTGGAGCGGATCGTGGTCGAGAGGGCGGAGGGATAGCGGGCCGGCTCACGGCTCGATCGGCAGCCCCGGCCCGGCCTCCCGCTCCCCCCGCAGCAGCCGGCCGCCCTCGCCGGTCAGCCGCAAGTACCAGTCGCTCGGCAGCCCGTCGTACGTCTGGAGCCGCGCCCCGGCCGGCGGCGCGTTCGTCACCTTGAACACCGCCGTCCCCTCGTCCACCTCGTCGAACATGGCCACGTAGGCCATGTCGATCCCCAGCTCCGAGGCCCGGACGAACTGCCGCCAGTAGAACTCCCCGCCGAGCCGGGGGACCGCCGCCGCGGCCGCCTGCCCGCCCTTCAGGTTCGCCCACCCGAACCCTGGGTAGACGACCGGCAGGTAGCCGACCCCGGCGCGCCGTGCTTCCGGCAGGTCGGCCCCCCAGTACCCGGTCGAGGCGTGCTTCCGGCCCCGGACGGTCGTGTGGTTGCCGACGTTCCACGGGCTGATCACGTCGAGCCGGCGGAACGCCCGCGCCCAGTCCGCGTCCTTTTCCTCCCGCCACGCCCACTGGCACCCGCCGACCACGGCCGCAGCGTACCGGTCGCCGCCCCTGAACGTGTCGATCAGGCGGTGGGCGACGGCCGGTCCGAAGCGGTCGCTGTAGAACCCCCACACGAACACGACCGGCTTCCCGCCGTGGCGCAGGTACCGCTCGTCCGCGGTGACTTTCTCGTCGTCCACCAGCCGCCGCCAGTCCCCGGCCAGGGTGTCGGCGAGCCTCTCGGGCGGCGTCCCGCTGAGGTCGTAGCAGACGGCCCACGCCCGCCCGGTCTTCGCCGCGGCGGCGCGGGCGTGGGCCAGGACCCGG
>CAXTPM010000049.1:13511-14880 GCA_964245865.1 uncultured Fimbriiglobus sp.
CCCGGCCCGCCGACGGCCGCTCGACATCGACCAGGAACCGCTGGACGAACGCCCCGTCGATGCCGTACTGCTGCATCCAGCGGAAGTGGCGCAGGACGGTGCCGGCGTCGGCCGAGCTGAACAGCCGGGCCGGGGCGCCCCCCGGCAGGGCGAAGCCGGGGGCCGGGTACAGTTCGGCGTCCGGGTACTCCGAGGTGTCCGGCCACATCTCGACGGTCAGGGACTCCGGGGCGAGCCGCCTGGCGTCCCGGCCCCAGTGCCGCCACCCCTCGCCGGCCGGGTCGCCGGGGCAGCGGAACCACCCCTGGTACCCGGCCAGCACCTTGCGGTGGAGGGTGGTGGCGTCGGCCGCCCGCGGGGGCGGCGGGGGCTCGTGCTGGGCGGGGGCGGCGCAGAGGGCCGCCGCGGCCGCGAGCGCCGCGGCCACGGTTCCAGGGTACTGCACGGGTCGGGCCTCGGCGTGCGCGTCGGGTCGGGCGTGGGGTAGTTATAGCGGCGGCCCCCGAGCCGGTTGACAACCGCCCGTTCGCACCCGATAGTCCCCCGCCCCGCACGCCCCCACACCCGGACGCCGCCCGTGCTCCTCTACCTCCCCCTGGCCGACGCCGAACTCACCGCCTACGCCGGGCAACTGAACGCCCACCGCGCGACCCTCGGCCTGGGGGAGCGGAACGCCGTCATCGCCCACGGCGCCGGCCGGCCGCTCGCCGGGGTCGGGGCGGGCGAAATCCTGTACGTCGTGGCGCACGGCCGGGAGACCACGAACAACGAGATCGCCGGCGTCGTCCGCGGGTTCTTCGGCGGGCGGACGCAGAAGAACATGACGGCCGCCGCCCTGGCGAGGCAGATGCAGGCGGACGGCCTGGCCCCGCGGTTCGCCGACCTGCGGCTGCTGGTCTGCTGGGCCGGGATGGCGCGGGTGCGGGGCGGCTCGACCCAGGTGCCGTTCGCCGGCCAGTTGTGCGGGGCGCTAAAGGGGCGTGGGTACGGGCGGGTGATGGTGACCGGGTTCAACGGGTCGGTGGCGATGCAGCCGACGCGGAACGTGGTGATCGAGCCGGGCGAGGCCGACACGCCGACGCCGGCGTACATGGCGATGTACGCGGACCAGGGGCAGTTGCCGTGGGCGGGGCCGCTGCGGAGCACCGGGGACCACGGCCAGTCGATGGCGGAGATCGTCGCGGCGCGGGACCCGCTCACCCTCGCGTCCCGCTCGACCTGGTACTGACGGGCCGGCGGCGGCCCCGGCGGCCGAAGGACGCGCGGACGGCGAACTTGGCGACGCGGCTCCGGGCGGCCCGGCTCCGGGCGGCCCGGCTCACGTCAGCCCGCCGGGGCGACCGCGACGCCGCCCACCGCCGCCAGCGAC
>CAXTPM010000050.1:0-14807 GCA_964245865.1 uncultured Fimbriiglobus sp.
AAGGCGGAACTCATCGGGGGGGTGATTGTACACCAGATGGGAACCGGACTCACGCACGTACTCGTCGCGGCCCGCATTTACGAGGCGTTCCGCCGCTACGCCGCGCAGGCGGGGCGGGGGCTGGCCCTGACCGACGGCATCGCGTTCGCCGTGCCCGAGTTGACCTCGGGCCGCGAGTCGTTCTCTCCGGACGCGACTTACCACCTCGGCGCCCTGCCCGCCGACTGGGAAGACTTCATCCCCGCCGCCCCGACGGTTGCGGTCGAGGTCCGCAGTAAGGGCGACTACGGCCCGAAGCCCGAGCGCGAGATGGCCGACAAGCGCACGGACTACTTTGAAGCCGGCACGGCGGTGGTGTGGGATGTGAACCCGCGGGCCGGGACCGTGACGGTGTATACATCGGACGCCCCCAGCACACCGCACGTCTTCGCCGCCGGGAGCGTGATCGACGCCGATCCCGTGATGCCGGGGTTCCGGCTGGCGGTCGCTGAGGTATTCGGGGAGGAACAGTCATGACACCACAGACGCTGGCCCAGGCGACTGTCGATGACTTGTACCGGATCGACGGCAAGGCCGAGTTGATCAACGGAGTGATCGTCGAGATGTCGCCGATCGGTTTCCTGCCGGGAGATGTGGCCTTCGCCATCACCGCCGCGGTCAAGGTCTACGCCGCCCGCACCGGACGCGGGCGCGGCATCCCCGACCCTGTTGCGTTCGTGGTTGCCGAACTGTCGAGTGGCCGAGAGACCTTTTCACCCGACTCGGCGTACTACACGGGTCCGCTGCCGAAGAACCTGATGCGCTTCATTGAGGGCGTGCCCGACTTCGCCGTCGAGGTGAGGAGCGAGAACGACTACGGCCCCGCCGCCGAGCGCGCGATGGCCCTCAAGCGCTCCGACTACTTCGAGGCCGGCACCAAGATCGTCTGGGATGTCGATCCCGAGGCGAAAACCGTGCGGGCTTACTCCGCTGAGTCTCCCGAAGCGCCCCGGCAGTTCGCGCCCGGCGACGCCGCCGACGCCGAGCCAGTGATGCCGGGGTTCCGGCTACCGCTCGCGGAGATTTTTGCGGAGGGCTGAGGTTGCTCCTCCACACCGCCCGCCTTGCGCTCCTCCTCTACGCCGTCTCGCTTGCCCTCGACTGGCACGGTATCCGCCGCGCGAGTCGCCTCGCCACCACCGCCGGTTTTGTCGTGTTCCTCGCCCACGTCTGGCTCGCGCTGTGGTTCCACCAACTCAGCCACGCCGCGGCTTACGAGTACACCCGCTCGCAAACGTTGAACGCCACGGGGTTCGACAGCGGCGCGGGGCTGTGGGCCAACTATGCGTTCGTGGCCGCGTGGGCGGCGGTGGTCGCGCGCGGGTGGCGCCGCGCGGCCCTGTCGCGGCCCGACTTCGCCCTGCACGGCTTCCTCGGGTTCATGGCCGTCAACGGTGCGGTCGTTTTCGCCCCGAGTCCGTCGCGTTACTTCGGCGCCGCGACGTTGGTGATACTGGTCGCCGCGACGGCGGGGCTTGGCCTAGTCACGCGGCGGCGGGCGGGGTAGAGTGCCGCGCGTTTGGCCCGCCCGCCGCCCCGTGCCCAGAGTCCGCGTTGAAACTCGAGTTGGCCCCCCCCGCCCCGCCGTCGCCCGCCGCGCTCGCGCTCGCCGCGCTCGCCCTGGTGCTGGCCGGGCAGTGGATGCTCGCACTGGCACTCGTCGGCGGGCACTCGGGCCTCGCCGACGACCGGCCCGTGTTGAGCGGCCGGCACCCGCTGCACCTGTACCACGCGCAACTGGGGGCGGCGACGTTCCGCGCCCGCTCGAACACCAGTTGCTACGACCCCGCGTTCCAAGCGGGGTGCCCCAAGACGCCGGTGTTCGACGGCGCCTGCCGCCCGGCCGAGTTGGCACTGTTGGTGTGCGGGAACCTCGAACCCGCGCACGCCTACAAGCTCGCGCTGCTGCTCGTCTGCCTGCTCGCGCCACTGGTGGGTGCCGCGGCGGCGTGGGGGACCGGCGCGCCGCCGCCGGGCTGGGTCGCCGCGGCGGGGCTGTCGGTGGTGGTGTGGTGGAGCGGCCCGGTCGAAGCTCTCCTCGCGGCCGGGTACCTGGATTTGCTCGGAGTCGGACTCGCGGGGCTGTTGTTCGTCGGGGTGCTGCCGCGCTACGCCTCGAACCCTGGGCCGCTGCCGTGGGCGCTGCTCGCCGCGTCGCAGTTGGCCGGGTGGTACGCGCAGCCGGTGATCTGGCTCGGCCTGTTCCCGGTGGGCCTCCTGTACTACGCGGCGGTGGCCCCCCGCCACGGGCTGGTCTGGCACTTGGGCCAGGTCGCCGCGTTCGCCACCGGCCTCGTACCCAACGTCTGGTGGCTCGCGGACTGGGTGCGCTTCTGGTGGCTGCGCCAGACGACGGTGGACGACCTGAGCGCCTGGCCCGACTGGCCGGCGGTGCTGGGCCTGGCGACCGACTACGCCGACATCCCCGGCCCCGGCCTGGCCAATTGGGCGGTGCTCGGGCTGGGGCTACTGGGGCTGGGCTGCGCGTGGAACTCCGGGAAGCGGCTGCTCGTCGGCGTGGTGGTGGCCGCGGCGCTCCTGGCGGTGCTGTTCGCCCGGCTCGCGCAAGTCTGGCCGGCACTCGCGGCGGTCAGCGCCGGGCGCGCGGGCACTTTCGCGGTGGCGGTGTTCCTCGTGCCTGCCGCGCACCTCGCCTCCGCCGTTGCGGCCAAGTTGCGGCGCCCGGCGGCGCTGAGTTTCGCCGCGGGCGCGGCCGTGGTGTTCGCCGGTTTCACCGGAGTCGGGGCGCCGGACCCGCTCGAAGTGGGTCTGCACCCGGACCAGTCCGAACTCGTAGCGGCGCTGCGGCACCACACCAGTGCGGGCGCGCGCATCCTGTGGGAAGACCCCGAGCACCTCGGCGGGACGTGGAACTGGTCGGCGCTGCTGCCGGCGCTCACGGGGCGCAGTTTCCTGGGGGGACTCGACCCCGAGGCCGGCGTCGAGCACTCGTTCTGCCAACTGCGCGCGGGCAGACTCAACGGCCGGCGACTAACGGAGTGGACGGCACCCGAGCGGCGGGCGTTCGCGGCGCGCTACAACGTCGGCTGGGCCGTCTGCCGCACCCCCCAGGCGGCGGCGTTCTTCGCCGCGGACCCTGGGGCGCGCGTCATCGGAGAGTACCGCGACGGGGCGAAGCTCACGCTGATCGAGTTCGACCGGCCGCACAGCTACGTGCTGCGCGGCCGGGCCACGGTGGAGCGCGCCGAGCGCGACCGGCTGGTGCTCACCGACCTCGTGCCGGACGCCGAGGGGAACGTGGTCCTCAGCTACCACTACCAGGCCGGCTTCCGGTGCGTGCCGGAGTCGGTCGGCGTCGGGCCGGACCCCGATCTGGACGACCCGATCCCGATGACGCGGCTGCGACTCAGCGGGCCGGCGAGCCGGGCGGTGGTGGTGTGGACGAAGCGGTAGAATGGCGTAGTCGCCGGAAATGCTGAGCAGAACTTGGGGCGTCAGGCGATACCGGATGGCTCGACTAAGGGTCCGCGCGGCCTGGCAGTTTCGCCGCAACTACGAGGCGTCCGTTGCTAAACGCTAATCCGCCGCCGCCGCGCGAGCACCGGCCACTCCCCCGCCA
The DNA here is from genome assembly GCA_964245865.1 of uncultured Fimbriiglobus sp. GTDB lineage: Bacteria > Planctomycetota > Planctomycetia > Gemmatales > Gemmataceae > Fimbriiglobus. Next base: position 3,620 of record CAXTPM010000050.1, read on the forward strand.
CCGCGCCGGCCTCGTCCACTACCAGCGCGGCCTCGTGCAGCGCCACCGTCGGGCAGACGTGGCCGGGGAGCGCGTAGAACTCGCGGCCGACGGGGAACGCCTCGGGCGCGTTGGTCTCGATTACTAGGTGTTCCTCGGAGTGCATCACAGGTCGGTACTCGGGGGCGCCGTACAAGAGGAAGCGATCCGAGAGCGGCACGTCGGCGGCGACGGCCTTGTGGCCGAGGTCGAGCGTGACACGGCTCACCCCCGGCCGGCTGACCACGCGCGTCAGCAGCAGTGCGGCGGGGCCGAGGCCGGCGTAGTCGGGGTAGCGCCGCCCGTAGCCGTGGTCGTGCAGCACGAACGTGCCGGGGCTACATTCCACGTCGGGCGCGGGGCCGAGCCGAGCGAAAGCGGGGAAACTCGGGGTGCTGCCGGCGGTGACGACGAGTCCCTTGAAGCCGAGGGCTTCGAGCCGGGAACGCAGTTCGCCCGCGTCGGCAAACGTGGCGGAGGCCACCGCCTCGCGCTCGGCCTCGGCCTCGGCCAGGTTGTGCCCGTCGTAGGCGTGGACGCCCCGCAGCGTCAGGCGGCGGTGTCCCAACAGTTGGGTGCCGAGCGCGAACAGGGTCTCTGCCCCCGCGCCGGTGCGGCCCATCCCCACGTCGAGGTCGAGCCAGACGCCGAGCGTCACGCCGCGCGACTCGGCCGCACTCGCCAACTGGGCCAGCGTCTCGGGGCTATCGACCAGGGCGGCGAAGGCCACTGTGGGGAACGTCCTGGCGAGGGCGGCGAGGCGCGTTCGATTCGGGCCGACCAGCGGGTACGCCACCAGCACGTCGGCCGCGCCGTTGGCCGCGAGAACCTCGGCCTCGGCAATGGTCGCGGCCTTGTGCTTGGTCACCCCCGCTGCGACCAAAAGTCTGACCACGTCCGGCATCTTGTGCGTCTTGACGTGCGGCCGCAGCCGCTGCACGCCGCCGGCCAGCGCCACCGTCGCGGCGAGGTTGCGGCGGATTTGCGCGGGACTCACCAGAAGTGCCGGAGAGGCGACGGCGCTCGGGTCGGCCAGCGTGAACGGTGCGGCGGGCGTCACGACTTGCCCCCCTTGGGTGCGGGGGGCGCGGGCGGCGGGGCGTCCTTCGGCGGGGCGTCGTCAATGCTTTTCAGTTTCGCCCGCACCTCGGCCTCGACGCCGCGCAGCGCCTTAGTGAACTCGCGCACGCGCTCGGCGTCGGCCCGGTCCTTCGCGCTGGATTGGTCGAGCGCCACCACCACGTCGGCGAGGCGCGAGTACGCCGAGTCGAGTGCGGTGAGGGCCAGGCGCAGGCCGTAGCGGTCGCCGGCACGGATCAGGGTGTTGGCCGCGTCCTTCGCCTTCTCGACGGCGATCGGGAACTCCCCCAGGGTGGCGAGCTGGCGGAACGGCCCGGCGAGGTACTCGCGCGCCCGCGTTTGCTCCGGCGACTTCGGCTCGTACTCCGCGAGGATGCGCGCCTTCTGCTCGCGCGCCTTCGGGTCTTTGGTCAGCTCGATGAGTTGGTCGAGGTAAGTAATCGCGTCGGGCACCTCGCCGCTCTGCAACAGCGCCCGCACCCGCCCGGCGAGTTCCTTGGCGCGGAACTCGCGGTCGAACTTCGCCGGGTCGCTGGTGTTCGACGCGGCCCGCTGGAGTTCGTCCAGCTTCTCCTTCAACTGCGGCCGCGCCGACTTCGCCTGCGCGAGCGACTGCGCCAGTCCGACCTGCTCGGCCTGCGCCGACGGTAAGGTGGCAAGTTTGCCGAGGGCTGCCAGTTCGGCCGTCAGTGCGGCATCCTGCGCGGCGAAGTTGTCGAGCGCCTGCTTGATCGCACTCAGGGCTTGGGCGTTCTTGCCGTCGAGGATCAGTTGGCCCGCGTCCTTCAGCAGCGAGTCGTGCGCGAGCCGCAGTTCGAGCACCCGACCGCGGAACGCCTCGCGCGCCAGCTCGTACTCCGCGAGTGCCGCGGCCTTGGCGTCGGGCTGGAACCGCACCGCGACGGGGGCACTGCCGGTCACGGGGATCGGGAAGCGCTCCTCTTGCGCGGTGCCGAGGTTCACCACCACGCAGGCCACGTTGCGCAGAGGCGACTTCGAGACGAACACCCCGGCCTTGTACTCCAGGCGGTCGCGGCCGTCGCTGCGGGGCAGGAAGTCGAGGTCACTCGCCCGCACCTGGATGAGCGTGCCGGCGGGGGGCGTGTTGCCGGCGGGGTCCACGAGTTTCACCGCGACTTCGGCGGCGGTCGTCGTGAGCAGCAGGCAGCGGTAGGCTTTGACGCCGCGCCCCAGTTGGAACGGCGTGGCGTAGTGGGACAACACCTTGCAGCGCACCTTCCCGGCTTCGATCGGCGCCTCGGCCCGAAGCAAAGTCCACTCCCGCGGCCGGGCGGTGAACTTGTCGGAGCGCCGCACCGGCCAGACCGCGGACGCGGCGAACACCTGGCCCGGCGTAATCAGTCGGGCAATGGCCGGGTGCGTGCCGCCCTGAACCGTCACGGTGACTTCGCGGTCGTCGGCCTCACTCCCCACTAGCTCGATGGTGCCGACGGGGCCGAAGTCCCGACCCACCAGCAGGCTGAGGTTGCGGGCGGCGGAGGCGAAATCGCTCGTGACGGCCGGGCGCGCCGGCGGCGCGATCCCCGCCGTGCCGTCGTGCTGGCGCGTGGTCAGTTCCAGGCGCCGGCCGACGACCTTGACGGCCACGAAGTGGGTTTTGACGCCGGTGAGTTCGCGGAACTCGCTGCCCTCGAGCGCCGGGAACCCCCGCGCGAGGAACGCCGCCGCGAGCGCGTCCGGCGGCGCGGCGGCGAGTTCTTCCACAGTAATGGTGCCGACGCCGGGGAAGCTGCTCTTGAGGGCGCCGGCCAAATCGGCCACCACGCCGGCGCGGTAACTCGCCGGCATCAGCGCGTGCGGCTCGAACTGCACGCGCACACGCCAGGTGTACGGAGTCGCCACGGCGGCGCTGGGCTGAGCGGTGGCCGGGGCGGCGAGAAATAGCAGGGCGGCGAGGGCGGTGCGCATGGCGACCAACCGGGCGGGGAGGTGGGGCGTGGGGAATTGTAGCAGAGTCCAGGCGTGAAACGGCGCCGCCCCCGGCACATCGCTGTGCCGGGGGCGGCGGGGGCGGCGGGTTACGAGTCCGCCGTCACGGGTTGATCAGTTACGGCCTAGTGCGAGCAGCCACAGCTCGGGGCGGAGCCGCCGATGATCGGGCTGCCGCACGAGTCGCCGCACGAGCTGGACTTCGAGCCGCAGAGCTTGCCCTTCAGGCCGCTGAGGCCGCCGCCGAGGCCCGAGAACAGGCCGCGCACCTTGCTGCCGATGCCGGGGGTCGAGCTAGCGTAGCCGCTGCCGTACCCATCGCCGTAGGCGCTGGTGCTGGCGCAGGGGTCGCCGCAGGCGTTGCCGATGGCCGGGGCCGCGATGGCGACTTGCTTCTCGATCACCTTGGCCACCATGCGGGTCTCATTCACGGTTTCCGTGCTGGGCACGCAAACCGAGACGTTGCGGGTGGCGGTGTACGGCACGCTCTTGCACACGTTCACCGTGGTGGTCTGCGTGACGTTCTCGGTGATGCAGCGGGTCTTCTGCACCGGGCACTGGATCGTCTGGGTTTCGCAGACGATCTTGGTGGTCGTGCAGGGGACCGTCGTGGTCACCGGCTCGCAGACGATCTTGGTGGTCGTGCAGGGGACGGTGACTTGCTTCGACACGCACTCGTACTTGGTGACGCACTTCGGCACGCAGGTCGTGACCGGCACCTTTTTACAGACCGTCACCGGCTCGCACACCGTGTCGCAGGTCGTGACCTTCTTGCAGACGGTCTTGGTGGCCGGGCAAGGCGCGGCGCAGGGGTCCGCACAAGGATCGGCGCAGGGGTCTTTCTTGCCGCAGAGGCCGCCGAGCCTGCCGAACAGCCCGCCCCCGCCGCCGAGGAGGCCCGAGCTAACCGGCACTTCCTGGGTGACGTAGCTGGTGTTCCGCACCTTGCGGGTTTTCATCTCGGTGACTTGCTGCGTCTCGTAGTGGGTCTCGTTGACCATCACCGTGGTCGTGACGGGCACGCGCTCGGTGACGGTCTTGGTGACCATGTGGGTTTCGGTCACGGGCCGGGAAACGTAGGTGGTCTTGGCGACCATCGTGGTTTCGGTGACCGGCTTGCGCACGGTCACGACCTTGCTCTCCATCACCGTCTCGACCACGCTGCGCGTGACCGGGACGACGGTGGTGCGGGTCTCGGGGACGATTTCCGTGCGGTAGGCGGTGTAGCTCTCCGCGCGGGTCTCGTAGCGGTTGACGGTGCGGGTGACGGGAACCGTCTCAGGCACCATGATGGTTTCCCGCACCGTGGTGTAGGTCGGGGCGGCACTGATCGCCGCGCCGCCCACGGCCGCGCCCGTACCGCAGTCGGCCGAGTAAGGCGCGGCCATCGCCGGGGCGCCCGCCGCAGGGGCGGCCATCGCCGGCATGGTGGCCGGAGCCGCCATGGGGGCGGGGGTCATCGGCGGAGCGAGCGCGTCCGCCTTTTTCTCGTCGGCCGCGAAGGCCGGGCTGACGATTCCGCAACACGCGGCCGTCAGGAGACACACTTTCAGTCGGCGAAAACTCACGGGATTCTCCCAGATTCCGAGGGGGTACGGCACCTCGACCCCTGCCGCCGCGACGCTCCATCCGTCGCGCCAACCGGCAATGGGTTCCGACATGCTTACCCACATTCTGCACCATTGGCGGGCTATGGGCGAACCACGGAGTTGAGGAAAGACGCGAAAGATGGCCAAGATTGAGGTGTTGGTAGCAATTGGGGCAACGTCTTCGGTCCTGACGATCCTGCCAGGCCTGGGACCGCCTCTCAGCATGATTCGAGTAAAAACGACTTAAGTCCGACCGGACGCCGCCGCGCCTAAACTACATCGTCCCCTCCCCCGCTGGGCTAGGTGTGAGCAAGAAGAAAAAAGTCCGCGTCGAGATGCGCAAGAACCGCGCGAAACCCCCGCGCGGGAACGACCTCACGCGCGGCTTCGAGGACGGCGTCGAGCAGGCCGACACGGCCACCAGTGGGGAGCGCGTGCGCGCCAAGGGAGAAATCAGCCGTCGCCGCACCGTCATCGTGGACGCCGACACCGACGAGCCGATCACCGGCGACGGCGCGGACTACGCCGGGCGGGTGCTGCGGGTCCACGGCCTAGTCAGCTTCGTCGAACTCGAGGACGGCCGGGTGGTGCGCTGCGCGCTGCGGCGTATTCTCAAAACACTCGCCACGGAGGGGCGCAGCCTCGTGACCACCGGCGACCGGGTGCGCGTACGGCCCGCCCGCCCCGAAGCACCGTTCCAGGGCACGTCGAGCGAACCCGACGCCTTCATCGAGCACGTCGAACCGCGCCGCGGCATCCTGGCCCGCACGAGCCGCCGGCAGAAGCACGTGCTGGTGGCCAACGTCGATCAACTGCTGATCGTGATGAGCCTGCGCGAACCAGACCTGAAGCCGCACCTGATCGACCGATACATCGCCGCGGCGTACCGGGGCGACCTGGCGCCGATCGTTTGCTTGAATAAGGCCGACCGCACCGAAGCGAGCGAGTGGCAGCCGATGGTCGGGGCGTACTCGCAACTCGGCATCCCCACACTGCTCACGAGTGCCACCACGGGGGTAGGCATCGAGCGGTTGCGCGGCCTCTTGAAAGACCGCTCGACGGTGTTCTCCGGCCAGTCGGGCGTCGGCAAATCCTCCTTATTGAACGCCGTGCAGCCGGGGCTGGCACTGCGGGTGAAGTCGGTCTCCGAAGGAACGCAGAAGGGCCGGCACACGACCACCAACAGCGAACTCATTCGCCTGGAGGCCGGGGGGTACGTGGTCGATACCCCCGGCGTGCGGCAGTTGCAACTGTGGGACACTCGTAAGGAGGAGGTCGAGGGCTACTTCCCCGACTTCCGCCCGTTCGTGCCGGGCTGCAACTTCCCCGACTGCACGCACCAGCACGAGGGTGGGTGCGAGGTGCGCCGCGCCGTCGCCCGGCACTGGATATCCGAGCGGCGGTACCAGAGTTACTTGGGGCTGTTCCACGGCCTCGAAGAAGACCCCAGTGAGTGAGCGCGACGGCCTCCTCGCCGCCGTGCTGGCCGACCCCGCCGCCGACCTACCGCGCCTGGTGTACGCCGACTACCTGGACGACACCGGGGACACGCTCGACCGGGCGCGGGCGGAGTTGATCCGCACTCAGGTCGAACTCGCGCGGGCCGGGCCGGACTCGCCGCACCATTTGACGCTGCGCGCGGTCGAGCAACGGCTGCTGGAGTTGCACGCCAAGGACTGGCTCCGGCCGCTGCGGGGCAAGGGGGAGCCGTTCCAAAACTCCGGGGCGCACGGGCAGTTCCGGCGGGGGTTCGTGGAGGTCGTGTGGATGCCGGCGCTGGTGTACGCCCGCCGCGCGGAGAAACTCATGGCCCGCGTTCCGGTGCGAGAACTCCGGCTGACGATGGCCAACCTCGACGGCCTCGCGCTGGCGCTCGCCCACCCGGCCACCGCCCGACTGCCGGGCCTGGAGTTGTCGGGCCTACAACTCGGGGACGCGGCGGCGTTCCAACTCGTTGAGTCTGCCGCGTGGCGTCAGAGTTTGGAGGTGGTGCGGGTGCGGGCGTGCAACCTGACCGCCGCCGCGGCCGAGGCGATGGTGGAGTCGCCGGCGCCGAAGTTGCGCGAACTCGACGCGACCGAGAACGCCATCCCGCCGGAGTGGGTGGCCCGGCTGAAGGCCCGCTACGGCGCGGGCGCGGTGCACGCGTGAACCTCACTGGTAGGGGGCTTGTCAGGGGAAGTGAGGCCGCTATGATGGCGGTGAGACGCTAGGTGTAGCTCAGTTGGTTAGAGCGCGGGATTGTGATTCCCGAGGTCGCGGGTTCAAGTCCCGTCACTTAGCCTGATGACAAATTAACACAAGCCCCCTTCGTGCGCTGGTTGCACCAGCCGAGGGGGCTTGTTTTGTTTACTGACTCGATGGGAGCGCGCAGAGTTTGGGAGGGATCGGAGGTGAATGGGAGGGATCGGAGGTGAATGGGAGGGATCGGAGGTGAATGGGAGGGATCGGAGGTGAATGGGAGGAGCTAACCTACTTTGGGGCCGACACTCCCCACCGCGCTCCGGCCCCGGTCCCGCCCGTGAGCACGACCAGACCAAGTTGTTTGAGCATTTGCAAATCATCCTTGACGGTGTTGGGGGCAGTTCCCGCCGGTAGCCGCTGGACGATGTCCCTCAATGCGAGGGTCTGGGTGGCTGCGCCAAGCACCCCGAGGATTCGCTGCTGGCGGTCGGGGAGATTGTGGCCTATTCGCTTCGGGGGGATGTACCGGCTGGGCCGGAACCGTACCGTGACGCAGCCGTTCGCGTCCTCGATTTGGGCGCGCGGTAGCCCGGCCTTCTCGGTGAGTTCGGCGATCTTGAGAGTCCCCCGTCCCCAGGCTTCGATAATGCCCCGCCGGTAGAACACCCGTGCAACGAGGGGGTTCCAGGGCAGCGACTCGTGTGCCTGGAAGAGCGCGTCGGCGTTCAGCCCGAAGTGCAGCGTGCCGGACGAGGTGATCTCGAGGCGGTCGTCGTACACCGCCAGCGCGACCGACCCCCCGCCGATGGCATAGTCACGGTGGCAGAAGGCGTTTGCGAGTGCCTCGCGGAGCGCGACGCGCGGGTACAGGGGATCGTCCTCCCGCTCGAACAGCCCAGGGATGACGCGCCCGGCTACTGGCAGACTCTCGCCGAGAAAGCGCTCGGCCCGGAGGAGCAGTTCAAAGGCATGGCCGTTGAACTGCCGGTTGTCTGTAAACTCGGTTTTGTCGGTCCCCTTGAACTTCGCCACTCTCAGCAGACACTGTGGCATCTCGGCGGCGAGTTTCTCCCGCTTGCCAAACAGCACGACGGCCGCACGCAGCAATTCGCCGTCTTTGATCAGCCCGAGACCGCGCAGAATGTCGTCTAGACTTCGGGTACCAGGGTCTTCGATCCTTCCCCGCCGGATGGCCTCGTCGAGCGTGCGGAACACCTCGTTCGCGTCCAAGTCGGCCACCGACCAGCCGGGCGCGGCGTGGTTCTCCCAGCGCACCTCGCCGTGCATACGCTCCAAAAGCATGCGGTTGTACTCGTCCCGACTCATCTCGGGGCTTGTGTTCCCAACCCGCTTGTACGCCTGGCCCTTGTATGAGTACGGGCGACCCTGTCCCTGCGAAGTCGTCACGGTAACCACTTCCCGCCCCCCGCCGACCGGCACACGATCGATCGACGGAAAGGCCGGCGGGTCGATCCGCTTGATCTCGGCGGCGAGGTCTTCGAGCGTGCCGTCGGCGACCTGTTGGCCGACGACTTCGCCGTCCCGGCGGACCCCGTAGAGCACCCGACCACCCCTGTGATTGAGCATGGCACATAGGCTTTGCGCCCCCTCACGGCGCTCGCCGGTCGTCTGCTTGAACTCCAGTGTTTCCGACTCGCCTGCCTCGACCCACGACACGATTTGGTCCCGAGTCATGTCGCCTTCCCCAGCGCCCGCCGCTTCCCCTCCAAGAACGCCAGGTGGTGCGCCAGGTGGCGGGTGTACTTCCCCACGAGGTCGGCCAGGCTCACCGGCCCGTCGTCGGAGTGATCGCCGACCCGCTCGAACGCCTCGTCCGGGAGCCGGCGCAAAATCGCCGCGACTTGCAGCCGGTGCAGACGGAAAAGTTCCGCACACAGCGCCGGGTCTTGGGCGGTGTAGTCGAGTTCCGCCACGAAGGCGTTGTCGTCGTAAGCCAAGAGCCTCGGCCGACTCATCGCGATCACGCGCTTCATGCGCTCGCCGCCAATGAGGTCGCTGTCGGCCAGATGCACAACGAGTTCGCGGATGCTCCAGCGCCCAGGTCCGGGGCGCGCGTCGAGGTCGGCCCCGCTCAGGCCGATGAGCGCGTCGGCAGGGCGCGAGGCGCCGGCTGCGTAGGCGTCGATCAAGTCTCGGTTCACGACGCGGCCCTCGGACGGATTGCGAGTAAGCCCCGGAAGCTCGGCCAGTAGCCCGCCACGACCACCGCGAGCAGGCCGCACAGCACAATGCCGATCCCCGGCTTGTGCGCGAGCAGCACCTCGTACAGCGCCACGTTCGCCGCCACCGGCGCGAGCAGCACCACCCCCAGCGGCACGAACACGCCGGCGAGCAGCATCAGCCCGCCGGCGATCTCGAGCACCTTCACCACGGCTAAGTAGTTCGACTTCGCCAGCACGCCCAGGTACTCCCCGGCCTCGGGGGTCGGGGGCGGCGGGACTTCGGTGAAGTTCAGGAAGTAGTTCGCCCCGAACACCGTGAACACTAGCCCGACCAAGACCCTTGCGATCAGCGCGGCCCACTTCACTGCCAGCCCCCTGAGTGCGGTCGAGTTCCGCCCAGTATAGTCGCGGGGCGCGGCGTGTCTTGCACGGCGGATGTCGGAATGCCGGGCGCTGTCGTGGCGGAAAATCCGCCGGCGGTTCGGCGCGGTCGCAAACTCGCTCTAGAGTAGTGCCGCTCGCCCCGCAGACCCGGACTGGACCGCGCATGACCCCCTTCACCGACGAATCACCGGTCACGATCCCCGCCGGGCCGCGCTCCGCCGACTCGACGCCGTTCGGGCGGTCGCACCCCGCCGAGACCCCGTCGCCGGCCCAAACCCCGCGCGCCGACGAGCCGACGACCCGGCCGCAACTGGTGGTGATCCGGGGCGAAATCCCCGGCACGGTCTACCCGCTCTTGCCGGGGCGGAACTACCTGGGGCGTATGGCCGAGCGCCCCATCGACATCGACCTCACCGGCCAGGAACCCGTCGAGCGCATCTGGACCAGTCGCCAGCACGCGGTGGTCACGGTCGAGGGGGACACCGCCGCGATCGAAGACCTCGTGAGCCTGAACGGCACGAGCCTGAACCGCGAGCGGCTGCACCCCGGCCAGGCCAGGCGCCTCGCGCCCGGCGATGTCATTCAGGTCGGAGTCGTGCAACTGCGCTTCGACGCCTGACCGTCCCGCCGCGCAGCCGGCCGCGCACGCACAGCCCAAGGGGTAGTCCCCTGGGCTTTTTTCGTCGTCTCAGTCAACATGATCGATCGGCGAGACGCGACAGTCTCACATCGAAGCTTGTGTCCGCGGTCGCAAATCTACCCTTGAGTGCCGAGTATTAAATCGCCGTTTTTCATGCGTCCGAAGAAGTCGCCCCCGCTCTCAATCTAATTCACGCGCTCCACTGAAATGCGCCCATTTTCGGCCGTCGTATAGCTCCAGCGTCCTCTAGCCTGTCAGGAGTCGCCCTGACCGTCGGGGGCGGCAAGACTGCGGTTGAATCATCTTTGGAGCGCCCCCAATGTCTCAGTCCCAACGCAACGCGAATTTCGCCAGGCCGAAACTAGTCAGCCTGGAAGACCGTACCGTTCCCGCCGCGCTGTTCGCCCCGTCGGCCGTACCGCTGGCGAGCCAAATCACCGCCCCGGTCAGCCAGAGCCTCGTTGATCTCGACGGCAAGAACGGGCCGGACCTCGTCATTACCGGCTCGAACGCTTCCACGAATGCGCTGGTCGAAGTCTACCTCGGCGACGGAAAGGGCGGCTTCGCGCAGTCGCCCTCGGCGCGGGTCAACCTGAACGCCGGGGTCGTCGGCGGGCTGCTCGGCACCCTGGGCCTGAGCGGCACCGCGAAGTCGGTCGCCGTCGGCGACGTGAGCGGCGACGGCAAAGCCGACATCGTCGTCGCCCTCGGCGGCGGTACCAACATCCTGGGCCTCGCGCTCGGCTCGAATGTGACCACCCTGCTGGGCAACGGCGACGGCACGTTCCAGGCTCCGGGCACCGGCAACTTGCTAAACCTGTCGGGCCTGCTCGGCGGCGCCCCGGCGGGCGTCACCGTCGGCGACCTGACCGGCGGGGCCACGAAGGGCGTGCTCGTACAGGACGCCGCCGGCAACCTCACCGGCGTGCTCGGCGCGCCGGGCGGCGCGGTAGGCTCGGTGCTCTCCAACCTCCTCCCCTCCGGCACGTCGCTCGTCCCCGGCGTGGCCCCAGTGGCCTCGAGTCTGACGGGCGTCGGCACGCAGGTTCTCGCCCTCACCACCGTCGGCGGGCAGACCGGCGTCTCGGTGCTCAACTCGACGGGTAACGGCAGCTTCCTGCCCGGCGGCTTCATCCCGCTCCCGGCGAACTCCAAGCCGG
>CAXTPM010000051.1:0-14746 GCA_964245865.1 uncultured Fimbriiglobus sp.
GCTGCTGGGCGAGCACCTTCGCGCCGACCGGGCGGTGTACGCGGCGGTGCAGCCCGGCGGCGAGGCCGTCATGGTCGCGCACGCCCAGGCGCCGTGGGTTCCCGCCTACCCGGAGCGGCTGCGGCTGGACGACTTCGGCCCGGCGGTCGTCGCCGAGCTGCGCGCGGGCCGCACCGTCGTGGCGCCGGACGTGGTGGCCGACCCGGCCCTGACCGACGCGGAGAAGGCGACCTACGCGGCCGTCGCTGTTGCCGCGCACCTCGCGGTGCCGATCGTCAAGGGCGGCAGCCTCGTCGCCATTCTGGGCGTCCACCACGGCGCCCCGCGCGCCTGGACCGCCGCCGAGGTCGGGGCTGCCACCGAAACCGCCGAGCGCACCTGGGAGGCGGCGCAGCGCGCCGACGCCGAGGTGGCGCAGCGCCGCAGCGAGCGGAGCACGCGCGTCATCCTGGAGAGCATCAGCGACGGCTTCTTCGCGCTCGACCCCGACTGGAAGTTCAGCTACGTCAACCGGGCGTCGGAGAAGTTGCTCGACCGCCCCGCCGAGTCGCTGCTCGGCCGGGTCATCTGGGACGAGTACCCCGGCATCCTCGGCGGCCCGTTCGAGGGCGTCTACCGCCGCGCCGCCGGGGGCGCCGCCGGCTCGGCCACCGACTACTACGCCGAGCACGGCCGATGGTACGAGGTCACCGCGTACCCCTCCGACGACGGGGTCGCCGTCTACTTCCGCGACGTGAGCGAGGCCCGCCGCGCCGCCGAGGAAATCAGCCGCCTCGCCGCCGAGTCGGAGCGGCTGCGGCGGCTGTACGACACAGCACTCTCCAACACCCCGGACTTCAACTACACCTTCGGCCCCGACGGCCGCTTTACCTACGCCAACGCCGCGCTCGCGGCGTTCCTCAAGCGGCGCCCCGAGGAGGTCGCCGGCCGCAACTTCCTCGAACTCGACTTCCCGCCCGAGTTGGCCGGGCGGCTCCAGGCGCAGATTCAGCGGGCGGTCGAGACCGGCGCGGTGGCGCGCGACGAGACCGCGTTCGCCGCCCCCGGCGGCGAGGAGCGCCACTACGAGCACATCTTCGCCCCGGTGCTCGGCGCGGGCGGCGCGGCCGAGGCGGTGGCCGGCTCGACGCGCGACGTGACCGACCTCAGGCGCGCCGCCGACGAGGCGCGCGCGAGCGGGGAGCGCTTCCGCACCCTGTTCGAGACGATGGACCAGGGCTACTGCGTGGTCGAACTCCTCGACGGCCCGGCCGGCGAACCCGACCACGACCTGCGCTACCTGGTGACCAACCCCGCGTTCGCGCGCCACACCGGCCTCGACGGTGCGGAGGGCCGCACCGCGCGCGAGCTGATGCGGCACGCCGATCCGCCGTTTCTCCGGCTCTTCGGCCGGGTCGCACGCACCGGCGAGGCGGCGCGGGCCGTCGAGTTCTCCGAAGCCCTGGGGCGGTGGTTCGAACTGTACGCCGCGCGGCTGGGCGACGGGGGGAGCCGCCGGGTAGCGGTGCTGTTCAGTGACATCACGGCCAGGGTGAGGGCCGAGGAGGAACTGCGCGGCAGCGAGGAGCGCTTCCGGCTGCTGGTGGAGAACGTCGCGGAGCACGCGATTTTCGCCATCGACCCGCAGGGGAACGTGGCCAACTGGAACGAGGCGGGCGCGCGGCTGTTCGGCTACCCCGAGGCCGAGGTGCTCGGCCGGACGGCGGCGGTGTTCTTCACCTCTGAGGACCGCGCCGCCGGGATGTTCGAGCGCGAACTCGCCACCGCCACGGCCGAGGGGCGCGCCCGCGACGACAACTTCCTGGTGCGCAAAGACGGCAGCCGCTTCTACGCCAGCGGCACGACCTCGGCGGTGTGGAACCCCGCCGGCACGCTCGCGGGGTTCGTGAAAGTGGTCCGCGACCGCACCGCCAGCCAGCAGGCCGAGCAGGCCGTGCGCGAGAGCCGCGAGCGCCTGCGCCTGGCGCTGGAGGCCGCGCGCATGGGCATCTGGCGCTGGGATGTCGCGGGCGACCGCCACGTGCGCGACGCGAACCTCAACCTCCTGTTCGGGCTGCCGGCCGAGGAGACCGTCGCGCCGCTCGCGGACTTCCTCGGCCACGTCCACCCCGACGACCGCCCCGCCGTGGCCGGCGGGTTCGAGAACAGCGTGCGCCAGGGGAGCAACCTGAGCCTGGAGTTCCGGGTGGTGTGGCCCGACGGTAGCGTGCACTGGCTACGCGACCAGGGCGACGTATTCGACACGCCCGAGGCCGACGCCGGCAACTCCGGGCCGGGGGGGCGCTACCTCACCGGCGCGTGCGTGGACATCACCGACCTGAAACTCGCCGAGGCCGAGCTGCGCCGGGCGCGCGACGAACTCGAGGAGCGCGTGCGCCAGCGCACCGCCGAGCTGAGCGAAGCGCTCGAGGAATTGTTGCACGAGGGGCAGGAGCGGGCCTCCGCCGAGTCCGCGCGCCGGGAACTGCTGGTGCGGCTCGAGACCGCCCAGGAAGCCGAGCGCACCCGCATCGCGCGGGAACTCCACGACAGCCTCGGTCAGTACCTCACGGGGATGGCACTGGGCCTCGGGGCCGCGAGGCAGCAGGCCGGGGCGCCGGCCGTGAGGGACCAGCTCGCGCGGCTCCTCGCCCTGACCGACGAGATGGGGCGCGAGGCGCACCGCCTGGCCACCGAACTCCGGCCGACGGCGCTGGACGACGTGGGCCTGGAGCGCGCGGTGCAGTCGCTCGTGGAGGGGTGGGCCGAGCTCAGCGGCATCCCCGTCGAGTTCGGCGCGCGCGGGCTGGACGGCGAGGCGTTCTCCGGCCCGGCGGGCACGGCGGTCTACCGCGCGGTGCAGGAGAGCCTCACCAACGTCCTCCGCCACGCCGGCGCGACCAGGGTGAGCGTGCTGCTCGACCGCAAGCCGGACACGCTCGAGGCGATCATTGAGGACGACGGCCGCGGCTTCGACCCCGACGCAGCGCGCGCCCTGGGCCGGGGCGGGCTGGGCCTCCTGGGCATGCGCGAGCGCGTGGCGCTGGCCGGCGGAACGGTCGAGGTCGAGAGCGCCCCCGGCGGCGGCACGAGCGTGTTCGTGCGGGTGCCCTTGCCGCCGGCCGGCGGGTCTTGAGCCGGCGCGGGCTACGACGGCCCGCCGGCGACCTCGACCACCGCGCCCTCGGCCAGATCGTCGCCGGGGCGCGCCACCAGCGTCTCGCCTCCGGCCAGCCCGGCGACGACTTCCACCGCCGTGCCGAAGTCGCGCCCGAGCTTCACCGCGCGGTAGCGCACCGTCTTCGCGCCGTCCAGCACGGCCACCTTCGCCCCGTCGGCGCGCACCGCCACCGCCGCGCCGGGGACGCGCACCACGCTGCCCGACGCCGCCAGCTTGAAGCGCACCTGCAGGTACATCCCCGGCAGGAGTGCCGAGTCGGCGTTGGGGACATCGACCTGCACCCGCAGCGTGCGCGTGGCCGGGTCGATGGCGTTGGTCGTGCGCGCCACCGCCCCAGGGAACTCGCGCCCCGGCGCCTCGGCCCGGAACACCGGCGCGGGCTGCCCGGCGGCGATGGCAGTCGAGTACGCCTGCGGCACGTCGGCGAATACTCGCAGCGTCGTGACCTCGGCGACGTGGAACAATTCGCGCGCGGCGGCGTTGTCCGCGACGATCAAGGCGCCCACGTCGTAGTTCCGCGCGGTCACCACCCCGGCGAACGGGGCGTGGACCTTCTGGAAGCGCTGGAGGTCTTCGAGGCGCCGGACGTTCGCCTCGCCCGACTGGACCGCGGCCTCGGCCACGCGCACCCCGGCGGCGGTGGTGCGCTCTGACGCGGCCGCCTCGTCGTACTCCTGCCGCGTGAGGGCGCCCTGTTTCACGGCCTGCTCGTTGCGCGCGAGCGTGGCGGCGGCGAGCACGCGGCCCGCCTCGGCGCGCTCGCGCGCGGCCCGCGCCTCGGCCAGTGCTCCGCGCGCCTGGAGCAGTTGCCCGTCGATCTCGGGGCTTTCGACCTCGGCGATCAGTTGCCCATCGGCCACGCGGTCGCCGATATCGACAGCGCGCGACTTCAGGTAGCCCGTAGTGCGGGCGAACACCGCCGTCTCGCGCATCGGCGCCGCCGAGCCGGGGAGCACTTGCTCGATCGCCGCGGGCGCGAGTTCGGCCCTGACGGTGAGCACGCGCGGCCTGTCCGGCGAGGGGTTGGCGAGCGAGGCCGCGTCGCGGTCGGCCCGCTGCTTGTCGCGCGAGCGCAGCCCCACGAATGCGAGGGAGGCGAAGGCGCCGGCGACGACGAGGGCGAGGAACACGAGGCGCGGCCACGACGCGGGGCGCGGGGCGGCTTCGGCGTCGGGCGTGAGGACGGCCTGGCTCATGACTGGCTCCCGGCGGCGTGGGCCGCGCCGTTGGTGTGGGCGAACCCGTTCGGATGAGCGGCGCCGTTCGGGGGGGCCGGCGCCGCGGCGTCGTCGGTCGCCTCGGGCGCCGGCGCCTTGCGCCGCAGAATGCTGTACATCACCGGCACGAAAAAGAGGGTGTACATCGTCGCCACCAGTAGCCCGCCGATGACCGCGCGGCCCAGCGGCGCGTTCTGCTCGCCGCCGTCGCCGAGGCCGAGACTCATCGGCAGCATCCCGGCGATCATGGCGAGCGCGGTCATCAGCACCGGCCGCAGGCGCGTGCTGCCGGCGTCGAGGGCCGCGCCGAGCGCGTCGCGCCCCTCGGCGCGGCGGTCGTTGGCGAACGTCACCATCAAGATACTGTTCGCGGTCGCCACGCCGACGGTCATGATGCCGCCCATGAGCGCGGGCACACTCACCGGGGTGCCGGTGGCGAACAGCGCCCAGGCGATTCCCGCCGCTGCTCCGGGCAGGGCGGTGAGGATCACGAACGGGTCCACCCACGACTGGTAGTTCACCACTAAGAGCAGGTACACCAGCAAGACGGCGAAGACTAGCCCGGCGGCGAGGCCCGCGAACGAGTCGTCCATGCTCTCGATCTGGCCGCGGATGGCGATGACGCTCCCCTTGGGCAACGTGGCGCTGGCGCCGGCGACGACCCGGCGGATGTCCGACGCCGCGCCGCCGAGGTCGCGGTCCTGCACGGTGGCGCAGACCTCGTACACCGTCTGCACGTTGTAGTGGCTGATCAGCCCCGCCGCTTCACTGCGGCGCAGCGTGGCGATGTTGGCCAGCAGTTGGGGACCGCCGCCGCCCGCCGGGGTGACCGGGGTGTCGAGCAGTTCCGCCGTGGTGGCGAGGCGCCCCTGCGGCGTCTGGACGGCCACGCGGTAGTTGACGCCGTTCTTGGGGCTGACCCAGAAGTTGGGCGTCCCCTGGAACGACGAACTCAGACTCACCAGCATCGAGCGCGCCGCCTCCTGCTGGGTGACGCCGACGCTGCTAGCTAGCACGCGGTCCACGTCCACGCGCAGTTCCGGCGCGTCGGGGATTTGCCGCAGCCGCACATCGACCACGCCGGGGACGCGCGCCAGGTCGGCGCGGAGTTTCTTGGCCACGACGAGGTTCTCGTCGCGCTTCACCCCCACCACCTGCACGTTGATCGGCGCGCTCTTGCCGAAGGTGAGCACCTGCCCGGTGATGTCGGCGGGGAGGAAGTCGAACGTGCAGTCCGGCAGGCGGCGCGGCAACTCCGAGCGCAGCTTGCGCACGTAGTCGGCGGTGGGGCCGTGCTCGGGCTTGAGGGCCACCAGGATTTCGCCGTCGTAGGGACTCACCAACTCGTTGGAGATGTAGGCGGTGTTGGTGTAGAACGGCGAGACGCCCATGTTGTCGAGCACGGTGTCGCGCTCCCCCTGGGGGACGACCTCGCGAATGACATCCTCGACCTTGCCGAAGATCCGCTCGGTCTCCTCGATGCGCGTGCCGACCGGGGCGCGGACGTGCAGGCGAATCTGGCCGGCATCGACTGCCGGGAAGAAGTCGCGCCCGGCGAGGATGAGCAGGGGCAGTGAGGCGCCGGCGAAGACGAGCATGGCGACGACCGTGGCGACGCGGTTGGCGAGCGCCCGAGCCAGCAGGCCGCGGTAGGCTTGCCGCAGCGCCTCGAAGGCGCGCTCGAACCCCGCGTGCAGGTGGCCGAACACCCCGCGCGGGGCGTCGTGGCTGCCGCGCTGGTACGCCTCGGCCTCGCCTTTGAGCAGGAACAGCACGAGCGTCGGCACCAGCGTGCGCGAGAGGACGTAGCTCGCCAGCATCGCAAAGATCACCGCGAGGGCGAGCGGCACGAATAGGTACGCGGCCGGGCCGGTGAGGAACACCACCGGCACGAACACGATGCAAATGGAGAGCGTCGAGATGAGTGCGGGCACGGCGATTTGCTGGGCGCCGTCGAGGATCGCGGTGCGGATCGGCTTGCGCATCGCCATGTTGCGGTGGACGTTCTCGATCTCGACGGTGGCGTCGTCCACCAGGATGCCGACCGCGAGGGCGAGTCCGCCGAGGGTCATGGCGTTCAAGGTCTGGCCGCACGCCCACAGGCACAGCACACTGCACAGCACCGCCAGGGGAATCGACGTGACGACCACCACGGTCGAGCGCCACGAGCCGAGGAACACGAGGATCAGTAGCGCGGTGAGGCCGGCGGCGATGGCGCCCTCCTTCAAGACGCCGTTGACCGCCTCGCGCACGAACACCGACTGGTCGAACAGGACTTCGAGGCGTAACTCCGGCGGCAACTGCGCCTGCACCCCCGGCAGGGCGGCGCGCACGCGCTTCACCACGTCGAGCGTGCTCGCCCCCTCGGCCTTCAGGATCGGCAGCAGGACCGCGCGCTTGCCGTCGCGGCGCACGACGTTGGTTTGCACCGCGTAGCCGTCCCGCACGTGGGCCACGTCGCGCAGGTACACCGGGGCGCCGTTGACGGTTTTCACGGGGATTTGGTTGAACGCATCGACGACTTCGGGGCTGGAGTTCACCTTGATGTTGAACTCGGTCGCGCCGATCTTAGCCGTGCCCGCGGGCAGAATGAGGTTCTGGGCGTTGACCGCCGCGCTCACGTCGGCGGCGGAAAGGCCGCGGGCGTAGAGCTGCTCGGGGTCGAGGTCGATCATTACTTGGCGGGGCTTACCGCCGTAGGGCTGCGGCACTCGCGCGCCCTGCACCGTGCCGAGGCGCTGGATGATGAAGTTCGCGGCGTAGTCGTAGAGTTCGGCCTCGGTGAGCGTGTCGCTGCTCACGGCGAGTTGGGCCACCGGCACGCTGGTCGCGCTGTACCTCACGATGTACGGCGGCGTGGTGCCGGGCGGCATGTTGTTCAAGACCGTCTGGCACGTCGCGGTGACTTGGGCCACCCCGGCCTCGACCTTGGCGCGCGGCTGGAAGTACACCCGAATGACCCCGACGCCGTTGTACGCCTGGCTCTCCAAGTGCTCGATGTCGTTCACCGAGGCGGTCAGCACGCGCTCGGTGACGAGCAAGATGCGCTTCTCGATGTCGTCGGCCGGCATCCCCGAGTAGAGGTACACGACCGTGACGACGGGGATGTCGATGTCGGGGAAGTTATCGACCGGCATGCGCACCACCGCCACCGCTCCGGCGACCAGGATCAAGAGCGCCGCGACGACGAAGGTGTAGGTGCGCCGGAGCGCGAGTTGGACGATCCACATGGGCGGCGGGAGCCTCGGGCGGGGTCGGACTACCGATTATTGATAATCGCGGGCTGGAAGTCCACACCCCCGCGCGGAATAATGCACCACCATGAGCACGACCCTCGCCCGCACCACCGCCCGCGACCGCGTCCGCCGGACTGTCACCGAGCGCATCCTCGCCGGGCACTACCGCCCCGGCGACCGGCTGGTCGAGCTGCACCTGGCGCGCGAGCTGGGGGTGAGCCAGGGGCCGGTGCGCGAAGCACTCTGCGAACTGGCCGCCGCGCGGCTAGTCGAAAGCGCGCCGAACCGGGGCACCAGGGTGCGCGCGGTGAGCGAGGCCGAGACGCGCGAGGCGTACTTGGCCCGCGGCCTCTTGGAAGAAGCCGCCGCGCCGGGCGCCGCGCTCGGATTGGCCGGCAACACCGCCCGGCTGCGCGAGGAGTGCGAGGCGATCGTCGCGGCCGCGGCGGCGGGCGACCTGGCCGGGCAGGCGGCGCGCAACACCGCGTTCCACCGCCTGATCGTCTGCGCGAGTGGCAACGCGGTGCTCCTGCGCCTGTGGGACTCGCTCGCGTTCGAGGCCCGCACCCACGCGCGCCTCAGCGCCCCTGGGTCGAACCCGCTGCGCGCGGCGCTCACGCACCTGCCGATCGTCGAGGCGCTCGACCGGGGCGACGGGGCGCTGGCCGGTCGGCTGCTGCGCGAGCACGCCGAGTCGTTCGCGCCACCTCTAGTCCCCCTCCCCCTTGAGGGGGAGGGCTAGGGGGTCGGGCCAAAGTAGGAGGGGCTTCGGAGCGGGTTTTACCCACGCGGCCCCGGCGAGTCCCCCCCCTTAGCCCTCCCCTCGGGGGGGGGGGAGGGGACAGGAGCGGAAGGGGCGGGGCACTAGTCGCCGTTTACCCGGTCGATTAACTGCCGCAGCCGCCCGTGCGAGCTGCGGTCGAAGCGCAGCACCAGCCGCGGCAACTCGGCGAGCAGCGGCTCCCCGGCCTCGGCGGGCAGCGCGGCCGTCTGGCGGATGGCCCCCTTGGCCACGATGTCCGCGAACTCCGCGTTCAGTCCGGCCAACTTCTCGTCGCTCAGCGGCGTCAGCAGCCGCAGCACCAAGTCCTTGCGGACGTAGCGCATCGAGTGGTAGACGCGGTAGAAGCGCACGACCTCCGCCACCGCGTCGGGCACCGAGTCGGCGACGCGGTAGAGGCTCAGGTCCGCCGGCGAGATGTAGCCGCGGTCGAGGAGTTGGGCGCGGACGAACTCCTGCCAGCTAGCCCAGTACGTGCCGCCGGGTTCATCGACCATCACGACCGGGAAGATGTGCGACTTGCCGGTCTGGATGAGGGTGAGCGCCTCGAACGCTTCATCATGAGTGCCGAAGCCGCCGGGGAAGAGCACCACCGCCGCACTCTCCTTGAGGAACATCAGCTTGCGGGTGAAGAAGTAGCGCAGGTTCATTAGCTTCGGGTCGCCGGAGATGACCGCGTTGGCGCCCTGCTCGAAGGGGAGCATGATGTTCAGGCCGAAGCTCTTGGGCCGGCCCGCGCCGACGTGCCCGGCCTCCATGATGCCCGCCGCGGCGCCGGTAATCACCATGTACCCGGCCTCGGCGATGAGTCGGCTGAACTCGACCGCGGCCTGGTAGGCGGGGTGGCCGGGCTTGGTGCGCGCGCTGCCGAAGACGCTGACCTTGCGCACACTCCGGTACTGGTCGAACACCTTGAAGCAGTAGCGCAGCTCGCGCGCCGCGGTCGCCAGGAGCTTCTGGTCGGCGCGGCTGGCGTTGTCGCGCACCAGCTTGTCGGCGGTCGCTTTCAGTTGGTCGGCGTAGTCCCCCTCACCCGCGGCGCCCCCGGTCGGGCTGGCGGGCGGGATCAGGAGTGCCTCGGTCGGTGAGGCCGGGGGCGGCGTGTCGTCTGGCATGTGCGGCTTCCGGCTAGTGCGGGGTTGTCCGGGTTGGTATCCTATTCAGGGCCGAGGCCGACCGAGCCACTGCGGAGCGCGACCATGTCCACGCTGTCCCCCGTTTCGCAAGCCCCGCTGGTGCCGCTGACCGTGGCCCCGAGCCACGGCGCGCCCAAGATCGCCAACGTCGCCGGGCGCCTCGGCCCCGTGTGGCTCAACCGCCTGCGCGCCGTCGCCGAGCGCCCGTGGAAGCGCCGCATGGCGAAGGCCGCCATCGTCATCCCGCGCATCCGCCACTACGAGGCGATTTACCTGGCGATGGGCGAGGCCGACCTGCGCACGGTCAGCATGAAGCTGCGCGGCCGGGCGCGGGGCGGCGAGAAGCTCGACGGCCTCATCCCCGAGGCGTTCGGACTCGCCTGCGCCGCGATCCGCCGGGTGCATGGGTACCAGCCGTTCGACGTGCAACTCGCGGCCGGCATCATCATGCACTACGGCGGGCTGGTGGAACTCGCCACGGGGGAGGGCAAGACGCTTTGCGCGGTCTGCCCGACCTACCTCAACGCTCTCCCCGGCAAGGGCGTGCATGTGACCACCGTGAACGATTATCTGGCCCAGCGCGACGCCGCGGATATGGGGCCGGTCTACCAGTTGCTCGGCCTGACGGTCGGCTGCCTGTTCCAGAAGATGGAGGAGGCGCCGCGCAAGGCCGCGTACCGGTGTGATATCACCTACGGCACCGCGAGCGAGTTCGGCTTCGACTTCTTGCGCGACCGATTGCGCGTGCGCGGCGGGCAGGCCGCGAAG
The DNA here is from genome assembly GCA_964245865.1 of uncultured Fimbriiglobus sp. Lineage (GTDB taxonomy): Bacteria > Planctomycetota > Planctomycetia > Gemmatales > Gemmataceae > Fimbriiglobus. The sequence continues at coordinate 10,299 of CAXTPM010000051.1, forward strand.
CAGCCGTTCTGGGCGCCCTGGTTCGGCGGCACCGGCGCGGGCGACGACGGCAAGGTCCAGCGCGAACTCAACTACGCCATCGTGGACGAGGCCGACAGCATCTTCATCGACGAGGCGCGCACGCCGCTGATTATCGCCAACCCGACGCGCCCCGCCACGCCTGAGGAGCAGGTCGTGTACCTGTGGGCCAACCGCCTGGTGGACTCGATGGTCGCGCCCGAGCACTTCACCTACGTCGCCGCCAAAGACAAGATGACCCTGACCGACGCTGGCAAGCACGTCGTCAGGTACAGTAACCCCCCGACGGGTCAGCACGCGCAGGCGATGGACAAGTTACTCGAATCGGTCGAGCGTGCCCTGCAAGCGCGCCACCGCTACCTGCGCGACCAGCACTACATGGTGAGTACAGAGAACAAGATCGTCATCATCGACGAATCGACCGGGCGTGCGATGCCCGACCGCCACTGGCGCGACGGGCTGCACCAGGCGATCGAGGCGAAGGAGGCCGTCGAGATCACGTTCCAGTCCGACCACGCCGCGCAGGTGACGTACCAGAACTTCTACCGGCTGTACAAGAAGCTCGCCGGGATGAGCGGGACGCTGGTGCCCAACTTCTGGGAGCTGCGCAAGGTCTACCGCCGCTGGGTGACGCGCGTACCGACCAACCGGCCGGTGCGGCGCGACCAGAAGCCCGACCTCGTCTACCCCACCGAGCAGGCGAAGTTCGAGGCGGCGGTGGGGCAAATCTCCGCGATGCTGGCCCAGGGCCGGCCGGTGCTCGTCGGCACGCGGTCGGTCGATAAGTCCGAGCGCCTCGCGGCACTGCTCACCCAGGCCGGCATCCCCCACGAGGTGCTGAACGCCCGGCAGGACGCGCGCGAGAACGAGATCGTCAGCCAGGCCGGGCAGCGCGGGCGAGTGACGGTCGCCACCAACATGGCCGGCCGGGGCACCGACATCAAGCTGGGCCTCGGGGTGGCCGAGTGCGGCGGCTTGCACGTGCTCGGCACCGAGCGTCACGAGGCCGCGCGCATCGACCGCCAGTTAGCAGGCCGCGCCGGCCGTCAGGGCGACCCTGGGAGCGCGCAGTTCTTGCTCTGCCTGGAGGACCAACTGCTCGAAGGGCTGGGGCCGAAGCGCTACAAGCGCCTCACCGCCCTGGGTAAGAGTGGCGCCCGCCGCAGCTACCAGGCGCTCGCCCGGCTGTTCCACCGCGCGCAGCGCAGGGTCGAGGCCAAGCACTACCGCCAGCGCCTGGACCTGATGAACCACGACAAGCAGCGCCAGGAAATGCTCCAAGACCTCGGGGCCGACCCGTATGTCGATTAGCCGCCTGATCCTGCTCCTCACGCCGATGCTCGTCGCCGCCGACTGGCCGCAGTACCGCGGGCCGGGCGGTGACGGCCACGCCGGCACCGGCGCCAGTCCGCCCTCGAAGTGGTCCGAGGCCGAGAACGTCGCCTGGAAAGTCGCCGTGCCGGGGAAGGGCTGGTCCAGCCCCGTCGTGGGCGGCGGCAAAGTCTGGCTGACTACTGCGCCGGAGGACGGCGCCACGCGCAGTTTGTTGGGCTACGACGCCGCCACCGGCAAAGTCGCCCACGATGTTAAGCTGTTCGACACGCCGAACGCCGCCGACATCCGCCAGTACAACTCGCACGCCACCCCGACCTGCGCCCTCGATTCTGGCAAAGTCTACGCCCACTTCGGCGCCGACGGCACCGCGTGCGTCGAGGCCGGCACCGGCAAGGTACTGTGGTCCCGCGCCGACCTCCCCGGCAACTTCCACCGCGGCGCGGCGTCGAGTCCCGTCGTGTGGCGGGGCAAACTCTACCTCCACCTCGACAGCTACGACTGGCAATACGTCGTGTGCCTGGATGCCGCGACGGGGGCGACCCTGTGGAAGCACGACCGCAAGCTGCCGCTGCCCGAGAACACCGACCTGCGCAAAGCCTTCGCCACGCCGGCGATCCTCAAAATGAGTGAGAACCCCGAGCGTTACGACCTGGTGTCGAGCGCCGCGACGGGCACCGTCGGCCTCGACCCCGACACGGGGGCCGAGAGGTGGCGCGTGATCCACGGAGGCATGAACGAGGCGTCGCGCCCGATCCTCGGCCACGGCCTGGTTTACCTCACCGCCGGCCACACGCAGCAGATTTGGGCGATCAAGGCCGGCGGCAGCGGCGACCTCACCGCAACCGGCGTGGCGTGGAAGTTCATCAAGGAAGCCCCGACTCGCCCCTCGCCGATTCTGATCGGCGACCACCTGTACGCCGTGAACGACCGCGGCGTCTTGGCCTGCCTCGACGCACGCACGGGGGCACTGAAGTGGCAAGAGCGCCTCGGCGAGACGACGAGCGCCTCGCCGGTGTTCGCCGCCGGGCGTCTGTACATCGCCGGCGAGAAGGGCCGCACGTTCGTGATCGACCCGAGTCCCGAGGCGTGCCGAATCCTGGAGACGAACACCCTGGCGGGCGGCTGTTTGGCCTCGCCGGCGGTGGACGGCAAGCGGCTGTACCTGCGCACGCGCTCGCACCTGTACTGCCTCGCGGCGCCCTGATTTGTGACGATTCGGTGAGACCGCCGGCGTCCGGCCTTTTTCGCTTGCAAGTCTCCCCGTGCGTGCTTACCATCCACTCAGCACCGAAGCACAGACAGTGCGGGGGCCGGTCAATGCGACGCAATCGCAATCCACTCACACTCGGCAGTTGCCTCGCGGCCCTCGCCGCCGCGGTCGGCTGCGGCGCCCCGGCCGCGCCGCCAGCCGCCGGGGGAAGCGCCCCCCCCCCCCCGCGCTGCGCTGTTCGGTTCTCCAGTCGTTCATGACTTCGGCACGCTCGCACCGAATGCCCGCGTCGAAGTCCCCTTCATTCTCGTGAACGCCGGCGGCGAGGCCGTCGAACTCGGCCCCGTGACGACGAGTTGCGACTGCCTGTCGGTGAGCCTGAGCCGGTCCACGCTCGAACCCGGCGCCGAGGTGCCGGGCGCATTCATCCTCGACTTATCCCGCGAGCCGGACTTCCGTGGCGGACTGATGCTGAGTGCCGAGGCCAGTGTGCCCGGCAAGCCGGGGGTGCGCGCTTTTGCGGCGCGGCTGACGGCGGACGTGCGGTGAATCGCCTGCCACAGGGGCGGGCGTTGGCCGATAGAGCTTCAGTTCAGGGTGGATGTTGTTATGGCGAAGCTGACGAGACTCCTGCGAAGGCAGGGCGTCGTTCGGGATGGTGGTCTTTCTGGGCGTGGCGGCGGGTCTGTGCGGGGCAAGTAATTCTGGCTTTGGCCAGAGCAATCCCGTGTCCAAGTCCGCGATTGCTGCCAAGCACTATTGCCCAGATGTGGATTCAAACTGCTCAGACCTGCAGGTCACGGGCAATAGCACCTGTGCTTCAACCGTTGCCTGCGGTGGTTCGACGACGATCAAAACGGTTCGGACCTGCGTTTATGACGGGGATTCGTTTTGTCAGCAGCCCGACACTACGGCCACGAACACTTGCTCAAACGGCAAGTGCCAAGACGGCAAGAATACGACTTGTAGCTTCACAACCATTCGGTGCAACTAATTCGTAAACACGAGCCGATCCACAGAGTTTGTGGGTCGGCTCGCTCGGCTGCGATAACCATCGATTGGAGTTAGCGTGATGCGCCTAAAACTTCTAGCTGCTTTGCTGGCAATGCAAGCGATTTGGAGTGGATCGGTTCGTGGTCAATCCACAGCGGGCGAACCAGGCGTGGAAGCCCAACTCGGCCATAGAGCGGCCCGTCAGTCAATTCGCACGCTCACCAGCGTTTTTACCTGCGACCGCACGTTCCCGGAGAAAGCGAGATCGCATACCGCTAGTTACATTCGTTTGGGCGATGTAGTACGAATCAGTGAAACTATCGACGGTGAGGGAACGATCGATCACCTTATTGAGAGTGGTGTAGTACGTTGCGTGGTCCGGGAACTCAGAGACGGTCGCGTGATCCGTAGTGACGCCTCGCTGCAATCGGCCTCCGAGTTAATTATCAACTGTAGTGCCTGGACTGAACTTCTGATCGACCTACCTAATGATAGTGGGTACGCACGGGACTACGATCAGATATTGCAAACGGCGTCTCAACCGATCGTCGCTGAGGCAGTTCGGCTCGACGGCACATCGTGCATCAAGGTCACACTGGTCACCAAGCCCGACAACCGTCCCGAGGAGAGGCGCACGATCTGGCACGACAAGTCGAAGAACTACCTCATTCGACGAATTGACTTCACGACACCCGAGGGTGAGTTGGCTTGCCGCAATACCGTAACGGAGTTCGCCGAGCCGATGCCGGGCATCTATCTGCCAATCAGGTGCGAGCGGGTTTTCTACCGCGACGGTAAGATACACCAGTCCCACGTCTCCGCGCTTAGCGACGTGGTCGTAAATCAGCCAATTTCACCCAGCACAATGACCCTGCCCAAACTCTTGCCCGGT
>CAXTPM010000052.1:0-5618 GCA_964245865.1 uncultured Fimbriiglobus sp.
CTCCTCACGCGCGGGTGACGGGACCGGCATTTGAAATGGCCGGCGGCTACCGCGGAGGGGCGAGTCCCGCCGCGGGTTACGAGGTCACGCCGACCGAGTGCTCGATACCCCGTTCGGCGCGGACCCGTTTCGACGCGGCCTCGAACGTGCGATCGGCGTGCGCACGGTCCTGCCACCCGGAGTGGGCGCCCACCGGGTGCGCCCACACCCTGTCCGCCGCGCGCCAGTCGAACCCCGCCTCCTTCACGGCGGCGATGACCTCCGCCGACGGCTTCTCGGCGAAGGCGATCACGCCCCCGCGTATCTTGCGGCCGCCCACGAGGCGGAAGCCCCCGCCCGACTTCACCCCGGTTAGGAGGTCGTTGCGGTAGTAGCTCAGGCCGGACTGGATGACCGGCTCGCGGCGCGCGGCGCTCGCGGCGTGGCCGGTCTCGTGCAACGCCCGGCGCTCGATGTCGCCGGGGACGCGGGTGGTGTCGGACGCCGGGCGTGCGCTCGTGGCGGACGGCCGGGGCTCGGCCCGGCGGAGAGCGATCGCCTCGTCAAAACGTCCCCCACGGGGCGACGCGACGACTAGAAACCTGGGAAGCTCGGGCTGCCCAAGAAAGCGGGGCAGCCGCCAAGACGATGAATGTAAGCGGAGGCTGCCACCCCGCATCCGACCCGTTGTACGGCCAACCGCTCGACATCTGTCGCGGGGGCGACGAGGGGCGGTCCATTCACAAAGAAGCGTGCGCCTGGGAGGGGAGGCCGGCAGGACCCGACCGCCCCTGGCAAGGCGCGTCACTTCTCCGTCTGGTGGGGGCCGCTCAGGTCGTGTTGCCGACCACCGACACACGAGTCCGAGGTACCTTCCGGGCCCAAAAGCCCCCTTTGAAGTTCGCACCGGCCGGGTCGCGGCATCTTACGCCGGGGAGGGCGTCGCACGGATCGTAATGCTGGGGGAGGCGGGAGCGCCCCTCCGTTCTGCGGCCCAGAGTAGATTACGGCGGATTGAACGGTTCCGCCGGATCCGTCGGTGCATCCGGCGGCGGCCGTGACCCTACCCCCTTGGCCCCGACCAGGTACGCCGCGCTCGGGTGCCCACCTGCGGCCCTGGGCCAGAAGAAAATCGGGTACGGCGACTCGATTCGCCACTCGCAACGAACGGAAAAAGCCCCCAGGAAGTCCTGGGGGCTTTTCGGGTTTAGTGCAGAGTTTGATGCACGGGTCGTTGGGGCGTGTCGCAAAGCCATTAAAAAGCAGTGCACCCAGTAGGAGTCGAACTTACAACCTTCGGTTCCGTAGACCGACGGCACCCTCGAACGCTACTAATACCCCAGTTTCGACGGGGGCGGTGGCTTGCGTCACCCTATTCGTAACCCCCGCCGACCCGGTGGCGCTCTTAGTCGCGCTCACCGCACTCCCCGCAGAGCAAGCGGGCCGCACTGGGGGCCATGCTGGTGGCCGGCGATCCGGGGTGCAGGGGCCGCATCAGCATCAGCGCACGGCCGACATCCCGCACCTGGAGTTCAAGCGGTTGCCCAGTTACACGCAATTAGATCCGGTCGAGCGGTTCTGGAAGTTGCTCCGGCGGCGGGCAGGCGCCTGTTCGACACCCTGGCCGACCCGAAGAACTCGATTCGCAACAGCCTCAACTACTTCCATACCGTGAAACAAAGAGTTAAGACCATGCTAAATAGTCAGTCGAATAGACGAACAAAATCAGACGGGCCGTGAGGCGGGTTACGCCCTAAGCCTCTTTAGCACTCTCCAGAACGTGACCTCGCACTGCCCGGTCTCCGCCTTCCAGAGGGCCACCTTCTCCCTCCAAGCCAGTGGCTCGCCGTCGATCCTTCGGGCGGCCTCATCCTGCCGCTGGCGACGGGCCGCCCGATCGACCTTGCCCACGATCCGCCGCTCTGCGGCCACCGTGGGGCCCGTCGGGGGGGCGATCTCGGCCGGGGTGACGCCACCACCGCGAGGTGGCCGAGTCCGTTCAAATGGAGTAGACTGAATGATCGGAACTGTGTTGCCGAACGTACTTGCAAGGAGATGGAACTGTGCGCTGCCCGTGCGGGTTCCTCGGCGAGCGCACGGGGCGGGTGCAGTGCAAGTGCGGCGTGCCGGCGGTCGAGAAGTACCTCGGCAAGATCAGCGGCCCCTTATTAGACCGCATCGACATGCACCTCGAAGTGCCGGCCGTGCCCTACGCCGACCTGTCGCGCCCCAGCGACGGCACCTCCACGGCCAGCATGCGCGAGCAGGTCATGAGGGCGCGGGCGGTGCAGGCGGCGCGCTTCCGGGGCGAACCCGGCCCCGCGATCAACGGCCGCATGACGGGGCGGTCCATCCGCCAGCACTGCCCGCTCGACGCCGCGACGCAGGAACTCTTGGGGCAGGCGATGACCGAACTGGGGCTGTCGGCGCGGGCGCACGACCGGATTCTGCGCGTGGCCCGCACGGTCGCCGATTTGGACGGGGCCACCGAGCTGACGCCGGGGCACGTGGCCGAGGCGATTGGATATCGGACGCTGGACCGGAAGCTGTGGCAGCGGTAGAGGGGGGCGGGCGTGGCCGAACCGTGGAGCATGATCGACCTGTTCTCCGGCGCGGGCGGGATGAGCTACGGCTTCCGTGCCCGGCCGGAGTTCCGCGTGGTCGGGGCGGTCGATGCCGAGGTCGGCAAGCCGAGCAGCGGCGCCGGGTCGCTGGGGTGCAACGCCACCTACGAGGCCAACATCGGCGTCGCCCCGCTGGCGCTCGATTTGGCGACGGCTTCGCCCGACGCGCTCGCCGACGCTCTAAGCCCCCGAGGCAGCGGGGCGACGGTGCTGTGCTGCTGTGCCCCGTGCACGGGATTCTCGCGCACGCTTAACCGCAACCATTCCGAGGACGACGCGCGCAACTCGCTGGCGGGCCGCGGCGCGCTGTTCGTCGCCGCGTTCCGGCCGCAGATTTTTCTGATGGAGAACGCGCGCGAACTCATCCGGGGCAGGTTCGGCCACCACTACTTGCGCCTCGAACGAGACCTGGGACGGCTGGGGTACGACGTGCGGGGCACAACGCATTTCCTGGACCGCTTCGGCCTGCCGCAGCGGCGCGAGCGAGCGCTGGTGGTCGCTTGCCGGCGCGGGCTGCCGGTACGAACGCTCGACGACCTATGGGCGGGCTACCGCGTCGATCCGACGGCCACGCATGTCCGCCGGGCCATCGGGGCGATGCCGCCGGTCGGCGCGGGGCTAGCGCACGCCGACGACCCCATGCACGCCAGCCCCGCGATGGGAGCGGCGAACGCGCGCCGGGTCGGACTCATCCCCAAGGACGGCGGCTCGTGGGCGGACCTGCGGCACCACCCCGACCGCGCATTGGTTCTCACGCCGGCGATGCAAACCTACGCCGCGCGGGGCGAGTTCGGCTCGCACCCCGATGTCTACGGCCGCATGGCCTGGGACCGCCCCGCCCCCACCATCAAGCGTGAGTGCGGCCACGTCGGCAACGGACGCTACTCTCACCCCGAACAAGATAGGCTCTGCACCGTGCGCGAGTTGGCGACCCTCCAGGGCTTCCCGCGCGACTACGTATTCCGCGCGAAATCGCTCACGAACAACTACCGCCACGTCGGCGACGCCGTGCCGCCGCTGATCTCGTACCAACTCGCCGCACTGTGCCGGTGGATGCTGACCGGGCGCCGGCCCGCGCCGGCCGAGTTCGTCCTAGCGGGGACGCACCTGACCGCCGACGACATCATCGCCGCGCCCGCCGAGCGGAGTCTATTCGCCGGCTGAAAGTTCCGCCTTCGGCTCCGGCGTTTGGAACTGCCACTCGGCGTGGACCGTACACAAGTCGCGCCGCAACTTCTGGAGGCGGAGTTTGCGCTCGGTGCCGCCGTCGAAGTACAACTCGAACATCAGCCCCCGCGCGTCGGCCACGCGGCAGTAGCCGGGCTTCGGCCGCTGCTTCGAGTTCTGCATCATCTGGAACTCGCCAGTCGCGGCCGTGACGAGGGCGCTTTTCGGGAGTTCGAGCAACTCGTAGCGGTGCTCGACGGGGTCGTCGGGCGTCAAGCATCGCAGCGTGAAAATGCGCTCGTAGCGTGCCAAGTGCCCGAGAAAGAGTTGTGCCAGTGCCCGCAGCGCTTCGTTGGTGTCGCCCCAGTCGCCCTTGCCCAGTTCCATCCACTTCGAGACGTGGAGCCGGTCTTTTTTGATGCCCTTGGCTGCCTCGGTCTTGAGCGACCACCCCGCGCCGTCCACGGTCAGGTCGAGGCCGGGGCTGGGGCGCGACGACGGCCGCGACACCGCACGGCCAGACGCCGCCAGAATCTTTTCGAGCGCGTACTCGAACTTCTCCTTCTTGAACGGCTCGGCCGAGACCGTGTGGCGCGTGACCAAGTACAGGAAGAACAGGCCGACCGAGCGGTCGTCGGGCAAGACATCCGACGAAGGGTTGCGGGCGGCGTTGTACGGCAGCGCCATCGACTGCGCGAGTTGCTTGACCCAGGCGAACTGGTCGTCGGTCAACTTGGCGAGGTCGGGAACGAGTGCCTGAATCTGCTCGGACGGAATCATTCCGCTGGTGTAGGACTGCAGACGACGAGTCACCACCCTCGCCGCCCCGCCCCCGCCGCGTACCATGCCAGCATCCGCCCCTTCACGCCGCAGGCGAATCGCGCATGACCACCCACTGGGCCGGCGTCTTCCCGGCCGTCACCACGCAGTTCACCCAGGGCGAGGAACTCGACCTCGCCGCCACCACGCGCCACCTCGAAGTGCTACTCGACTCGGGGGTGAGCGGGCTAGTGGTGTGCGGCTCGCTCGGCGAGAACCAGACGCTCGACCCGGCCGAGAAGCGCTCCGTCGTGGCGAACGCCGTGCGGGTGGCGGCCGGCCGGGTGCCGGTGGTGGCGGGGGTGGCCGAGGCGACCACGGCCGCGGCGGTCTCGTACGCGCGCGACTGCGCCAAACTCGGCGCGGCCGGGTTCATGGTCATGCCGCCGATGGTCTACCGCGCGGACGCCGCCGAGGCCGCGGGCTTCTTCCGCGCCGTGGCGTCCGCCACGGATTTGCCGTGGATGCTCTACAACAACCCGCTCGCCTACACGGTGGATGTCACGCCGGCCCAACTCGCCGAGTACGCCGACATCCCGAACCTGGTGGCGATCAAGGAGAGTTCCGGTGACCCGCGCCGCGTCACCGAGATTCGCCTGGCAATCGGCGACCGGCTGGCGATCTTCGCCGGGGTGGATGATCTGATCCTCGAAGCCTCGGTCCTCGGCATCGACGGCTGGGTGGCGGGGTCGGGCCTCGCGTTCCCGCGCGAGAACCAGCGCCTCTGGGAACTCACCCGCGCAGGCAAGTGGGACGAGGCCCGCACGCTCTACCGCTGGGCGCAGCCGCTCATGAAGCTCGACACGCACCCGAAGTTCGTGCAGTACATCAAGCTCATGATCCAGGAAGCGGGCCTCGGCGCGGAGTGGGTGCGGGCGCCGCGCCGGGTGCTCTCGGGCGCGGAGCGCGAGCGGGTGCTGGGTGTGGTTCGGAAGGGGCTAGGGGCGCGGGCGGGCTGAAGCGACCTCACCCCCCGCCCCCCTCTTCTCCTCGGAGAGGGGGCGGTGGGTGAGGTCTCCCCGACGGGCC
>CAXTPM010000052.1:5628-7901 GCA_964245865.1 uncultured Fimbriiglobus sp.
GCCGAGTAACTCGCCGACTCGATTCACCAGAGGTTCCGCCGTGCCCACCCCCGCCCCCAAGCGCACCCTCGTCGTCGGTGGCGGCGTCGTCGGCGCCGCGTGCGCCTACTCGCTTGCGAAGCTCGGCCGCGCCGTCACCGTGATCGACCGCGCGGGGTTCGGCGACGGCTGCTCGCACGCGAACTGCGGCTACGTCTCGCCGAGTCACGTGCTGCCGCTCGCCGCGCCGGGCGCCATCGGGAAGTCGCTGCGCGCCGCGATCGGCCGCAACCCGCCGCTGCGCATCCGGACGGGCGTAGTGGCCCGGAACCCGCGCTGGTTCCTCGGCTTCGCGCGCAACTGCCGCACGGGGCCGATGATGGCGAGTGCCGGGGCGATCCGGGCGCTCCTGGCGTCGTCGCGCGGACTGTACGACTCGCTGATTGAGTCGGAGCGGATCGAGTGCGAGTGGCGGACGCGCGGGCTGCTGTTCGTGTTCCGCACCGACCACGCCTTCGACCACTACGCCGCGACGGATCGACTGCTGAGCGAGCGATTCGGCACCCCCGCCCGGCGGCTCGACGGCGCCGCCCTCGCCGCGCTCGAGCCGGCGCTGCGAAGCGGTCTGGCCGGGGCGTACTTCTACGAGAGCGATGCCCATCTGCGCCCCGACAAACTGATGGCCGAGTGGAGGCGGGTGCTGACTCGCATGGGCGTCGGAGTCCGCGAACACTGCCCCGTGACCGGGCTGATTCCGACTTCCGGCGGTCGCGCGGCCGGGGTGCGCACCGCCAACGGCGACATCGAGGCCGACGAGGTGGTCGTCGCCACCGGCGCCTGGACGCCGCACCTGGCCAAATCGCTGGGGTGCCGGGTGCCGATCCAGCCGGGGAAGGGGTACTCGATCACCTTCGACCGCCCGGCGAACGGGCCGGAACTGCCGATGATCTTCGAGGAGGACCGGGTGGCGGTGACGCCGTTCGAGGGCGGGCTGCGCGTCGGCTCGACGATGGAGTTCGCCGGGTACGACGCGCGGCCCAACCCGAAGCGCGTCGCGTACCTGAGTGCCACCGCCGGGCGCTACCTGCGCGAGATGCCCGGCGAAACCGGCGCGGCGTCGGACGGCTGGTGGGGCTGGCGCCCGATGACGCCGGACGGACTGCCGCTGATCGGCCCGGTGCCCAAGTTGGCGAACGTCTGGGTCGCGGCCGGGCACAACATGCTCGGGCTGTCGATGGCCCCCGCCACGGGGCGCCTGCTCGCGGAACTCGTCACCGGCGCGGCGCCCCACCTCGACCCGGCGCCGTATGCGGTCGGGCGGTTCTAGCCGGATAGAATCTAGCCATGGCCCGCCGCCCCCTGCTCTCCGCCGCCCTCTTGCTCGCCGCCGCGTGCCACCGGCCCGTGCCTCCGTCGCCGCCCAGCGTGGTCGCGCTGCCGCCGACCCCCGGCCTGGCCAACCTGCACCGCTGGAACGAGTCGCTCCTCACCGGCGGCGCGCCCGAGGGCGACGCCGCCTTCGACGCCCTGCGGGGTCTCGGCGTGCGCACGCTGGTGTCGGTCGATGCCCTGCCGCCGGACCTCGGCCGCGCCGCGGCGCGGGGCATGACCTACGCCCACCTTCCGATCGGCTACGACCGGGTGCCGCCGGCGCGGGCGCTCGAACTGGCGAAAGTGCTGCGCGACTCGGGCGGCGTGGTGTACCTGCACTGCCACCACGGCAAGCACCGCGGCCCGTGCGCGGCCGTCGCCGCGCTCCGCTGCCTGGGGCGCCTGGGCGACGACCCGCGCGGGCAACTCGCCGCCGTCGGCACCGACCCGCACTACGCCGCACTCATCGACTCGGCTCTCGCCGCGCCGGTGCCGACGGCCGCGGAGCTAGACGCGCTGCCCGCCGAGTTCCCCTCGCGCGCCGAAGTCGCCCCGCTCGCGGAACTCATGGTGGCGATGGACGGGACGTTCGCCAAACTCAAAACACGCCCCACGCCCGAGGGCGCGCTGCAACTCGCCGAACTCTACCGCGAGGCGAACCGGCTCCCCGAAGTCGAGCGTCGCGGCCCGGACTTCGCCCGGCTTCTGAGCGACGGCGAGCGGGCGGCGCTGGAACTGAAAGCCGCGCCGGCGGGCGAGGGGGCGGGGCGGCTGGTGGCCCGGCTGGGGGCGCAGTGCAAGGCGTGCCACGAGCGTTACCGCGACGGCGGCGACTAGCGGCCCGGAGTGGCGGCAGACTCCTACGGCTTCGACTCCTGCGCCCGGCTGACGGTGATCACCCCCAGCCCGTTCAGGTTACCGGG
>CAXTPM010000052.1:7911-14692 GCA_964245865.1 uncultured Fimbriiglobus sp.
CCGGGGTAGCTCAGCGCCCCGTACACGTAGACGGTCTTGCCGCGCAGGCTTTCGAGATCGACCCCCGGCCCGGCGAGGGCGTAGCACTGGGCCTTGCCGTCGGACGGGCGGTTGAGCGCGTAGGTGACGCGCCCCTCGACGCGAATCCCGGCGAGGCGCAACAGCCCCGGCCCGTACCAGGTGGCTGGGCCGGGCCGGGCGTCGGCGGGCGAATCCTGGCCCCTGGGGGCGCCGGCCCGCGCGCCCTTCTCGCGCGCCGCCGTCACCCGCGCCATGCAGATACTCGCTTCGTCGGGACGGTCGGCGCGGCCTAGCTCGCCGGCGAGTTCGAGGTACTTGCGCTCGGCGAGAGCGAAGTCGCCGTCCCGCTCGGCCCGCTCGGCCTGGGTCCAGAGCGGCATCTGGTCGAGCGGCGTGCGGCCACTGGCGCCCGGAGTCGAGAGCGGCCCCGCGCCGGTGGGCGGGGCGGGCGAAGTGACGGTGAACCCCGGCGCGGCGTTGGGCAGTTGCTCGATTGCCGACGCGGGGACGTAGCGGTAGTCGCCCGCCGGGGGCACCACGGGGAGCCACTTCGCCCCGGAGTGCTCCACGAACGGCCCCGTGACGGTGACGATCGTCCCCGCCGGCACCCTGATTCTGCGGACGCTCAGCGGCCCCGGCGCGTTGGCCCGGCCGTGCGCCACCTCGGCGGTCAGCTCGCCCGACTCGGGGCCGACCACCGCCTGCCAACTCCCCTGCGGGTTAACCGCGCCAGGCGTGCCGGGGAGCGCGTCGGGGTCCACCAGGTGAATGTAGCGCATCCACGACACCTGGCCGAGGGGCGGCTCGATCGCTAGCCAGCCGCCGGGGAGCGTTTCGGCGACCACCACGGGCGTGCCGTTGGGCAGGAACCCCGTGTCGGGGAGGCTGTCCGACGGCCCGCTGCGCGCGGTCACGCCGCCGCCGGCCGGGGCGCGCACCACCGCCTGCTTCCCCGGCGCGGGTGGCCCACCACGGGAGAACGGGGCCGGCGCGGCGAGGACGAGCAGTGCCAAGGCGACGCGCATGACCGACCCCCGCGAGCTAGGAAGCGGCCCGCCATACCCGAGTCCGCCGCCGCCCGTCAACCCCCGCCGGGCTGGCCACCCGCCTGGCGCGGGCGACAATGACCCCGCACCCGCCCCCCGAACCCGGAGCCGACCATGACTGTCCCTAGCTTATCCGACCTCGCCAAGATGTTCGACCACTCGCTCTTGCAGCCGGTGCTCACCGACGCCCAACTCGAGGCCGGCTGCCGCCTTGCCCGCGAGTACGACGTGGCGAGCGTGTGCATCAAGCCCTACGCGGTCAGGCTTTGCGCGCAACTGCTGGCCGGCAGCACGGTGCGCGTGAGTACCGTCATCGGCTTCCCCCACGGTGGCAACACGACTGCGGTCAAACTCTTCGAGGCCCGAGAGGCGCTCGACCACGGCGCCACCGAACTCGACTTCGTGGTCAACATCGGCAAAGTCATGTCCGCCGAGTGGAACTACGTGGCTGATGAGATGACGGCACTCACGCGCGAGGCCCACGCCCAGAACGCGAAGGTGAAGGTGATCTTCGAGAATGCTTACCTGAATGACGCTCAGAAGATCGAACTCTGCAAGCTCGCCGGCGAGGCCCGCTGCGACTGGGTGAAGACCAGCACCGGCTACGCCGAGACCGGCGCGACGGTGGCCGACCTCACACTCATGCGCGCGAACTCCCCCTCGCACGTGCAGGTGAAAGCCGCCGGCGGGGTGCGGACCTACGAGAAGCTGCTTGAGGTGCGCGCCTTGGGCGTCAACCGCGTCGGGGCGACGGCGACGAAAGTCATTCTGGACGAGGCGCGGGCGAAGATGGGGCAGTAGTGGTCGGCGGTCGGAAAAGAAAGCGATGAAAGCCCGCCGTCCGCGACGGCGCGGACTCTCGGGCGGGCAAGAGTCCGCGCCGTCGCGGACGGCGGGCTTTCGCGCTCACTTCTACTGCGCCGCCCCCATTAGGTGTAAGCGCGCCAGGTTCAGCGCGAAGCTCGCCACGCGGCTCTGCACCTCGCTGCGGTTGCCGGGCCACACGAAGCGCTCGACGCGCACCCCGTCCCCAGTCGCAATCGCGGCGAACGTGGTGCCGACTGGCGTGTCGTCCGGTGGGGCGTCGGGGCCGGCGTAGCCCGTCGTCGCTAGCCCGATGCTCGCGCCGAAGCGCTCGCGCACCCCGCGCGCCATTGCCCCGGCCACCTCGGCACTCACGGCCGTGTGCGCGGCGATCAGCGCGGGATCGACGCCGAGTTCGCGGGCCTTCACCGCATCGGTGTACGCCACCACGCCGCCTAAGAGGGTGCCGCTCGCGCCGGGGATGCCGCTGAGCCGGTGCGCGGCCAGTCCACCGCTCACGCTCTCGGCCGCGGCGACAGTGGCCCCCTGGGCGAGCGCGAGTTTCACCACCGCGCCGGCGAGGGTGTCGTCGTCGGCGCCGAACACTAGCGCGCCGAGCTTCGCGCGAATCTCGGCCTCGACGGGTGCGATCAGGGCGTCGGCCGCGGCGCGGCTCTCGGCGCTGGCGACGATGCGCAGGCTAATCAGGGCGTCGCTGGCGGTGATGCCGACCTCCGGGTTGCCGCCGCGCCTGGTCACGCCGGCTAGCATCGCCTCGACCTGGGACTCGCCGGCGCCGAAGGTGTTGATCTTGCGCTGCATCACCACCCCGCCGCCCAAGGGTTCGAGCCTCGGCCGGACCTGCTCGTCGTACATCACGCGCATCTCGGATGGCACCCCCGGCATGGCGACCAGCACCGACTTGCCCACCGGGAGCCAGATGCCCGGCGCGGTGCCGGCGCGGTTGGGCAGTACCTCGGCGCCCGCAGGGAAGAGCGCCTGCACCCGGTTGCGCTCGGGCATCGGCCGGTTGCGCGAGGCGAACATGTGGCTGATGACCCGCAGCGACTCGGCGTGCTCGACCAGGCCGACGCCGGCCACCTCGGCGAACGCCTCGCGCGTCAGGTCGTCGAGCGTCGGGCCGAGACCGCCGGTGGCGATCACGAAGTCGGCGCGCCCCGAGGCGATGCGGAAGCACGCCACGTTGTCGGCGAGGTCGTCGCTAATTGTGGTGTGGAACTTGACCGCGATCCCGATTTCCGAAAGGCGCCGGCTGAGCCACTGGCCGTTGGTGTCGAGGTTCCGCCCCGTGGTCAGTTCGGTGCCGATCGAGATCACTTCGGCGGTCGGGGCGGGTCGGGTCACATCGAGCATCCGTCGGGGAGGTTTCGCGCTTGCGGCAATTGTAGCCGCCCGCTATCAGCGCCGCCATGAGCGCGCGAATCCTAGCCCTTGCCGTGGTCTTCTCCGCCGCCCCCACCTGGGCGCAGGCGCCGCCCCCACTGCCGCTTACTGAGCAGCGCTACCAGTTCCTGTTGCTCGACACGCACCAGATCATCGAAGGGGCGATCACCCGCAACGGCGACGGCGACTACGTCCACGGCAAGACGGTCTACCCCGCCAAGCGCGTGCTCGTGGCCGACGACAGCCGGGCGCGGGTGCGCGACCACCTCGACCGACTCGCGCAAGAGCGGGTGGTTGCGCCCGTGGCCGGGGAGCAGCCGGGGTACAACCGCCTGGCGCAGCGCGCGTTCGCGGCGCGCATTCAGCCGATCCTGGCGAACCAGTGCGCGAGCTGCCACGCGAACCCCGAGCACGCCGGGGCGTTCAAGCTGAAACACGGCGCGGCGGGGTTCCTCGACTCCGGCGAGGCGGGGGAGAACCTGCCGGCGGCGCTCGCGCAGTTGGCCCGCGCCGACCCGCTCCGCAGTCCGCTGTTGGGGTACGCCCGCGCCGCGCACGGGCCGCAGAAGTCGCCGTGCTTCGACAACCCGAGTCACCCCGCGTTCGCGGCGCTCGAAGTCTGGGCGGCGTGGGCGTGCGCCCCGGACGGCAGCCCGATGCCCGCCCAACTCGACCGCCGCCCGCGCACACCACTTTCCGAGCCGAGTGCGTTCGCCGCGCCCCCGGCCACGGTGCCGACTGGCCCGGTCGCCGCGGCGTCGGGCGAGTCGGTCGCCGCGAACCCGCACGACCCCGGCCCGTTCAACCGCCACTTCTTCGCCCGCCGGACTGCGACTCCCCCGGCGCCGGCTGGGGGAACTCCAAAAGCGTCTGCGTCCGCACCAGCGCCGACTCCGCCGGGAAGCCGTGGAACGCCGTGACGCTCACCCCGCCCGGCACCGGCTCGGCGGTGACGAATCCTACGGGGGCTAGGCCGAGCCGGGACCGCGGCGGCAGGTAGGCGATGACGCCCCGCCGGGCCGCGTCGGCGCCCAGTTCGGCCTGCGCGTGCGCGAACAACTCCGGCGGCAGCACCTCGGCCTGCACCCCCACGCGGTACGTCAATTCACCGAGTGCGAGCTTGCCCGATTGCCCTGGGCCGACGGCGCGCTCGAGGCGCAGCCCCGCCGAGGGGAGGTCGTCGCTGGCGCCGCCGAGTACCTCGGTGACGGTCTGCCCGGCCGCGCGGAACTCGACGACGTGCCCGCCGCCGGTGAGGTGGATCGTCAGCACGAAGTGCGGGCGCTCGACCCGGCGCGACTTCACCGCCGCCACGCACTCGGGGTGCAGCGCCCGGTCGTAGACGCGGCAGACGAGCGAGGGGAGCGGGGGACGCATTAGAAGCAAAGGTTGAGGTGTGAAGGGTGAAATGAAGAGTGGGCAGCAGAAGTGGGGCCGAACGTCCACACCGCCCCGACGAAAAAGCGGCGGGCCGGCTCGTCGCCCGCCCGCCGCTTCTGGGTGTGAGTGCCGGGTGGGGCGCTCGCACTAGATGCCTTCGGTCTTCTTCGGGGTCGTCGGCGCCTTGGGGTCGGCCTTCGGCATCGCCTCGGGCGTGGCCGGGGTGACGCCGGGGGTGGTGGTCATGGGGGCGGCCGGGGTGACGCCGGGGGTGATGACCCCGCCGTCGATGGTGCCGGTCATGCCGGGGGCCGGGTAGCTCGGGGCGCCGTAGGCGGGCAGGCTGCCGCCGCCGAAGCCGCCGCAGCACGAGGAGTAGCTCGGGGCCGCGTAGGTCGGGTAGCCGCCGAAGCCGCCGCAGCAGCTCGAGTAGCTACTCACCACGTGGCCGCCGCCGCAGCAGCCGCTGGACTTCTTGTGGTGGCCGAAGAGGCCGCCGACTTTGGACTTCAGGCCGAGGAAGCCGCCCGAGCCGCCGCAGCAGCCGGTGGAAGGCGCCGAGTAGCCGCAGCAGCTCGTGTAGCTGACCACTTGGGCCGGGGCCGCGTAGCCGCCGCAGCAGCTCGAGGCCGGCGCGACGTAGCCGGTGCAGCCGGCGTAAGCGCCGCTGCAACTGGAGTAGCCGCTGCACGAGGCGTAGCTGCCGCTGCAGCTGTGCCCGCCGAACAGTTTGCCGCCGAAGGCCGGCGCGTCGCCCGCCCCGCCCATCGCCATCATCATGACCATCGTGTACATAGCCGTTCCCCCTCCCGACTGAATATCAGCCGTGGTGCCCCGAAAACTCCGAACCCGTGCCGAACCGCTACTGGGTCGCGCGGGGTCGCCCGCGGCCCGCCGACGGAAGACCGAACCGTGTTTCAGGTGTGGACCGCCCGCGGCGCCCCGAGTTGCGGCGGGGTCGCCGGTGGGTTTCGTGGCCCGGTCTTCGTCTGCTGGTGGCCGTGCGCCCCGCCGCGCCGAGTTGGCTCGACGGAGTGATGCTAGACCCGGCTCGAAAACCCGTCAACAGTAATATGGGCAGGATGCGGAGAATCTGGAGCTTCGGGGGGCGGGCGCGACGGTACTGAGGGCGCTAGCGGAGTTTCGGCCGCACCGGAGAAGTTTCCCTCAAGTTCGCGCCAAATCCGGCGCAAGCGGTTTCGCGCCAACTTCGGCCCGCCAGAAAGCGTTGGGGGGCGGTCGGCCGGCCCGGCGCGGTCGTGCGGGGCCGGGCGTCGCCGCACACGCCCCCGCGCGGTATTCTGGCGTCAGGACATCCACCCGCCCCGCCGATACCAGCCCGAACGCCTCTTCGCAAACCGACACCCAGGACGGGCCAGTTCGCCATGCCGCCCAACCGTACCTTCGACCCGCCGCCCCGCGAGGCCGACCCAGCCCCCCCCGCGCCGGCCGGTAGCCGCGAAGTCCTGCCGCCGCCCGAGCCGCCCGCCGCCCGCCGCCAGGCCGCAGTCGGCCTCGCTTTCGTCGGAGTCGCCACGCTTTTGGCCCTGCTGGCCGATTATGCCCTGGCCGGCGGGCCGGCCTTCCTCTCGACGTTGCGGCTCGTCCTCGTCGCCGTCGGCAGCCTCGTGGCCGGGCACGCGCTGAGTCGCCGCGCCGACCTGCCGAGCGTCTGGGCGCTCGCGGCAGCGGCGGGCTACCTCGCGGGGCTAGTGGCGGTGCCCGCGCACTGGGACAGCCTGCGCCTGGTGCTCTGGGTGGGGGCCGCGATTGCTACCGCCGGCGCGGCGTTCTCGGCGATGCCGGCGCACGTGCGCTACCCGAGTATCGCCTGCCTCACGCTCGTGCACTTCGCCGGCATCCTCACCGCGACCACCTGGCCCGAGCCGACGCCCTACGTCACCGCGCAAGTCGGCAACCGCTTCTACTTGCCGTACATGCAGTTCGCCTACCTGCGGAACGCGTACCACTTCTACTCGCCCGAACCCGGCCCGGCGAACCTAATGCTGGCGCTGATTACTTACGACCTCGACGCGCCCGACCCCAAGACCGGCTCGAAGTCGGAGAGCACATGGGAGGTGCTGCCCAACCGGGCGTCTCACACGCGCGACCCCCTGGCCGTGTCG
>CAXTPM010000053.1:0-14673 GCA_964245865.1 uncultured Fimbriiglobus sp.
AGCCGCGTCGGCGACCCGACCACGCCGGAGGGGGCCAAACTGCTCGACGAGCGATCGCCGCTGACCCGTGTGGGCGCGATCACCAAGCCGCTGTTGATCGGCCAGGGGGCCAACGACCCGCGCGTCAAGCAGGCCGAGTCGGACCAGATCGTCGCGGCGATGAAGGCGAAATCGATCCCCGTGACCTACGTGCTGTTCCCCGACGAGGGCCACGGCTTCGCCCGGCCGCAGAACAACGGCGCGTTCAACGCCGTGGCCGAGGCGTTCCTCGCCAAGCACCTTGGGGGCCGCTACGAGGCGGCGGGCAGCGCGTTCCGGGGGTCGAGCATTACGGTGCCGGCCGGGGCCGAGGGCGTGCCGGGGGTGGCGGGGAAGCTGACGAAGGAGTAAAAGAGTTTTCGCCGCAGAGGTGCGGAGAGCGCGGAGTTAAGACGGACGAAGACCGAGAAGAGGTTGTGTTTGAAAACGAAGCGCGTCCCTCTTCCTCCGTCTTAACTCCGCGCTCTCCGCGACTCTGCGGCGAAAACTCTTCTATCCCCGAGGGCCGCATGGACGCGATGAAGTTCCTCAAGTCGGTGCGGTCCCTCGCCCAAGTGGAACCCGTCTACGCCCTGATCGGCGACGACGAGTTCCTCAAGCGCCAGTGCCGGCACCGCCTCGTCTCGCTGCTACTCAGTGAAGACGAACAATCGCTCGCCCTCTCCGAACTCACCGGCGAGAAGCTGGAGTGGGCCGGCGTGCGTGACGACCTCGACACGCCGCCGTTCCTGGGCGAGCGCCGCGTCGTCACCGTCGAGAGCGCCGACGCGTTCATTTCCGGGCACCGCGAGCAACTGGAACGGTACGTCGAGCGCCCGAGCGGGGTGGGCGTGCTGATCCTCGAATCGACCAAGAAGGCGATGCCGTCCACCGCGAAGCTCACCAAGAAGCTGCCGGCGAGTGCGAAGATCGAGTGCGAGTCGCCGTCGGAGAACAAGCCGGGGGCACTCGCCGACTGGTGCGGCGAGTGGTGCCGCGCCGCCCACGGCAAATCGATCGACCGCGACGGGGCCGAGTTGCTAGTCGAGCGCGTCGGGGCGAACCTGGCCCAACTCGACGGCGAACTCGGCAAGCTCGCCGCCGCCGTGACCGCCGAGAGTATCACCGCCGCCGACGTGGACCGGCTCATTTCGCGCACCAAGTCCGCCGACGTGTTCCGCATCCTCGATTGTTTGGGGAGTGGCCGCGGCCCCGAGGCGTTCGCCATCCTGAACATCTTGCTGAGCGAGGGCGAAGACCCGCTCGCCATCCTCGGCCCCCTCGGCTACCAACTGCGCAAGCTCGCCGCCGTCGGACGCCTCGTCGAGATGGGCCAAACACTCGGCGGCGCGATGGACGCCGCGGGGGTGACGAAGTACCCCGTGGCGCGGTACGCCCTAGAGCGGCAGTTCGAGAGCCTCGGCCCCGAGCGCGTGCGGGCACTCCCCGACTGGCTGGTCGAGATCAACCTGGGCCTCAAAGGCGGCAACCCGCTCAAGCCCCGCATGCAGTTGGAGATGCTGCTGGCGAAGCTCGCCTAAACTGGGGCGTGGGCTGAAAGCCCAGGGACGAGCGTCCCTGGGTCTGCCGCTGAGGAGCCTGCGATGCCGTCCGACGCCGACGCGCTCCTCGCCGCCATCTGGGCCTCGCCGCACGACGACTTGCCGAGGCTGGTGTACGCCGACTTCATTGAGGAGCGGGGCGGCGAGGGTGCGACCGAGCGGGCGGAGTTCATCCGCCTACAGGTGGCGAGGGCCGCGGCCGAGGCGGCGGGCAACGACATAACGGATGAGGCGTACTGGCGCGAAGCCGACTTGTGCAACCGGTTGTGGAAGGACGCAACGCCCCGGTTCTACTCGCGCGGCTTCAAGAAAGCCGGGTCACACTACACCACCTCAACGATGCCGGCACGGGCACCGAACCCGCCGCCGGTTTCGGTGCAGTTGGGCTGGGCCAAGTACGGCGGGCTGGCCAAACTACTGCAGTCGCCCGTGGGTCGCCTAGCCGAGTACATTACGCTGTGGCCGAGTCGGGCGTGGTCCGACGCCGACCTCGACACCCTTCTCGTCCCCGGCCCGCCGGGGGCGTTAGAGCTGCAACTTTACGGCCACCTCCCGCCCGAACACCACCGCGATCTCACCCGGCTCGACTGGCCGCGTCTGCACCACCTGAGGCTGCCGCACGGCTCGGAGCGGATCGAGCTACTCAAAGCCCTCGAAGCGAGTCCACAGGCTACCCGGCTCACCGGACTGGACCTGGGCGACTCGTTTGTCGATTCGGATTGGGTCGAGAGCCTTGCCGCCTCGGCCGCGTTCCCCCGGCTGCGCTCGCTCGACCTCGGCCACGCCTCCTGCTCCGACGAGGTGCTAACCCGATGTCTCGCAGGACCAGTGTTCGCAGGCCTGCGCGAACTCGACCTCTCCGGCGTGCTCGACATGGGCGGCGGGGGCCGGCAACTCGACGCAGCTTGTTCCGCCCTAGCCACCGACCCGCCGCCTGGGTTGAAAGTGCTAGGCTTGCCGAGAGCGAATCAACTCGCCGCCAGTACGATCCTGGCCGTAGCGCGGTCGCCGCGCCTGCTCACGCAACTACGCGAACTCCACTCCGACGCCGCGTCGGTGCTAGGCCCGGCCTTCGGCCACCGCTTGAAGCCACTCTACCGCTGACGCAACGACTACCCCTGCAGCACCGCCGACCCCGCGCTCTTGTAGTAGTCGCGGTTCAACTGAATGATCCACTCCTGACTGATCTGCTTGGGGCAAGCCGCTTCGCACTCTTTGATGTTACTACAGTGCCCAAACCCCTCCGCGTCGTGCTGGGCCAGCATCGTGCGCACGCGCTCGTGCTGCTCGACCTGGCCCTGTGGCAGACTGCCGAGGTGGCCGGTCTTAGCCGAGAGGTAGAGCATGGCACTGGCGTTGGGACACGCCGCAACGCACGCGCCGCAGGCGATGCACGCCGAAGAGTCCATCGCCCGCTCGGACTGCGGCTTCGGCACGGGGGTCGCGTTGGCGTCCTGCGCGCCGCCGGTGTTCACCGAAACGAACCCGCCACTCTGGATGAGGCGGTCGAACGCGCTGCGGTCGGCGATCAGGTCTTTCAGCACCGGGAACGCGCGGGCGCGCCACGGCTCGATGTAGATGTCGTCGCCGTCCTTGAAGCTGCGCATGTGCAACTGGCACGTGGTACTGCCGCGCTCCGGGCCGTGGGCGAGGCCGTTAATCATCATCGCGCAACTGCCGCAGATGCCCTCGCGGCAGTCGTGCTCGAACGCCACCGGCTCCTCGTTCTTGCGAATGAGGTTCTCGTTCAAAATGTCTATCATTTCCAGGAACGACATGTCTTCGGTAATGCCGTCGAGGTCGTAGGTGACCATCTTCCCGCTGGCGGTGCGGTTCGCCTGCCGCCAGACGTGCAGCTTGAATTTCATACTCGGTTCGATGCCCCGGATGGATGAATCGGTGCGATTTTACTTGTAGCTGCGCTCGGCGAGTTTGACCGTCTCGAACACGAGGTCTTCCTGGTGCCGCGTGGGCGCGTTCCCCTCGCCGGCGTACTCCCAGGCCGCGACGTGGGCGAAGTGCTCGTCGTCGCGCTTCGCCTCCCCCTCGCCGGTCTGGTACTCCTCGCGGAAGTGCCCGCCGCAGCTCTCGTTGCGCGTCAGGGCGTCGAGGGCCAGCAGTTCGCCGAACTCCAGGAAGTCCGCCACGCGGTTGGCGCGTTCCAAGGCTTGATTGATGTTGTCGTGCGTGCCGGGCACATTCACGTTCTGCCAGAACTCGGTACGCAACTCCTGGAACTTCCACACCGCGTCCTTGCACGACGCCTCAGTGCGGGCCATGCCCACATCGTCCCAGATGATCTTGCCCGCCTCGCGGTGGAACTCGGTCGCGGTGCGCTTGCCGCGCACGGCTAGTAGCTTCTGCATCCTCCCCTGCGCGTCGGCCTCGCAGCGCTTGAACTCGGGGTCGTCGGTCGATTTGCGATCCGATTTCGTGCTCGCAAAGTAATTCGTGAGCGTGTACGGCAGCACGAAATACCCGTCGGCCAAACCTTGCATGAGCGCCGACGCCCCGAGCCGGTTCGCGCCGTGATCCGAGAAGTTCGCCTCGCCGGCGACGAACAGGCCGTTGATGTTCGACATCAGGTTATAGTCCACCCACAGCCCGCCCATCGTGTAGTGCAGCGCGGGGTAGATGCGCATCGGCTGCTTGTAGGCGTCCTCGTCGGTGATCTGCTTGTACATGTCGAACAGGTTGCCGTAGAGCGCCTGCACCTTGTCGGCGCCCCGGCGCTTGATTGAGTCCTCGAAGTCGAGGTACACGCCCCGCCCCGACGGCCCGACGCCGCGCCCCTCGTCGCACACCCGCTTGGCCGCGCGGCTACTCACGTCGCGTGGGGCCAGGTTGCCGTAACTGGGGTACAGCCGCTCGAGGTAGTAGTCCCGCTTCGCCTCGGGAATCTCGTTGGGGTGTTTGCCGGCGTCGCCGGGGTCGCTCGGCACCCACACCCGGCCGTCGTTGCGTAGCGACTCACTCATCAATGTCAATTTCGACTGGTGGTCGCTCGCCACGGGGATGCACGTCGGGTGAATCTGCGTGTAGCACGGGTTAGCAAACAACGCCCCGCGCTTGTGCGCTCTATAGGTTGCGGTGACGTTACAGTTAATTGCGTTGGTGCTGAGGTAGAACACGTTCGAGTAGCCGCCGGTGGCGAGCACCACCGCGTCGGCCGAGTGAGACTCGATCTTGCCAGTGACGAGGTGCCGCGTGACGATGCCGCGCGCCCGGCCGTCGATGACGACTAAGTCGAGCATCTCGGTGCGCGTGTGCATCTTCACCGCGCCGTTGGCAATTTGCCGACTGAGCGACTGGTACGCGCCCAGTAATAACTGCTGGCCCGTCTGGCCCCGGCAATAAAACGTGCGCGAGACTTGCGCGCCGCCGAAGCTGCGATTATCCAAGAGGCCACCGTACTCGCGCGCGAACGGCACGCCCTGGGCCACGCACTGATCAATAATGTTCACCGATACTTCCGCCAAGCGGTGGACGTTGGCCTCGCGGCTGCGGAAGTCGCCCCCTTTGATGGTGTCGTAGAACAGGCGGTTGACGCTGTCGCCGTCGTTCTGGTAGTTCTTCGCGGCGTTAATGCCGCCCTGCGCGGCGATCGAGTGCGCGCGGCGGGGGATGTCGTGGTAGCTGAACGCGGTGACTTGGTAGCCGAGTTCCGCGAGCGTTGCGGCGGCGCTTGACCCCGCCAGGCCAGTGCCGACGACGATGACGCTGAACTTGCGCTTGTTGGCGGGGTTGACGAGCTTCTGGTTGCGCTTGTAGCCGCTCCACTTGTCAGCCAGCGGGCCGGACGGGACGTTCGATTCGAGCTTCATGGCCGCGCCCTTAACTGAGTGGTGCCGGGGAGGTACGGGTGTCTACTTGGAGGGGGCGGGCGTGGCTAAGGGTCCGCCCTTCACGGGCGTCACGCCGCCCGTACTGCCTTGCACTGCGGCGGGCTGCGCGGGCGTCGGCTCGACCGGCGGCACGTAGCCGGTCCAGACCGCCGCCACGATCGCCAGGTTGCCGGCCACGATGGTCGCCGCGACGGCGTGCCCGGCGTACTGCGCCACCGGCGTGAACCGCCGCCCGACCACCGCGAGCGTCTGCATCGACGACTGCAGGCCGTGGCTCAGGTGCACGAACAAAACGAGCTGCGTGACGATGTACAAAATACTAATCCACGGCGTGCGGAACCCCGCGACTACCATCGAGTACACGTCGTGCCGGCCCTTGGCGTCGGTCAAGTCCTTGTAATGCACCGCCGTGCCGTCGGCGAGCACCGCCTCGTGGACCGCGCCGAAGGTGAAGTGCGCGAGGTGGAACACCGTGAACGCCGCGATGACTAGCCCGGTGAGCAGCATGGTGCGGCTGGCAATACTGGCCTGGGCGACGCGGGTGTTGACGGCGTAGCGCACCGGACGGGCTGCGGCGGAGCGCAGTTTCAGGCGGATGTTAATGAACAAGTGCAGCAGGAAACCGCCGAGTAGCCCCGCGCGGGCGACCCAAATCAGCACCCCGAGGTCGTGCTTGAGGAACCTCGCGTAGGCGTTGATCGAGTCCTGCCCCGAGAACATCTTGGCGTTGCCGACCATGTGGCCGACCAGGAACGTCGCGAGGCTCAGGCCGGTGACGGCGACGATCATTTTCTGGCCGACGGTCGAGCCGAGGTAGCCCTTGGCCCACGCCCCGGCGGTCGCCTTGGGGCCGTAGACTCTCGAACCCTTGGGCCTCAGGACGGTACTCATACAGCAGTTCGACTCGGCGGGGTGTGCGGGCGCGACACTCTAGTGTAACCGGCGGCGGGGCGGCGGGCTACGCCCATTCTAGACCGAAACCGCACTCCGCGCCAGCGGGGCAACGCGCCTACCCCGGCGGGGGGGCGATCACCTCGCGCCACCTCAGCGGCACGGCGGCGAACGCGGCGTCGTAGGTCTCCCGCAGCGGCACCGCCACGTGGTGGCCGGGTTCGAGGAACACCGGCATGTCCGGCACCGCGTCGCCGACGGCGAGCCTCTCGATGTAGGCGCGCGTCTCGGGCGGCTGGCTCTCGTAGGAGGCGAGCGTCAGCGGCCGGTCGGCGGGGAGGGCAATGGGCTGCCCGCCGAGCCGGCGCCAAATCGGCGGGTGGATTCCGCCGGGGTCGCGCGGCCCCGGCGGGAACGGATCGACCAGGAGTAAATGCACCCCGCGGCGCAGGAGATCGACCGACTTGCCGACGAACTCCCGGAACGCCTCCTTCGAGCTTTTGTTGCCGGGCGACACGAGTTCGATGAACGCCACCGCGCGGTCGTCGGCGGCGTGCCTGATCGCCACGACGGTTTTCTTGCGGGGCACCCGGCGCGAGCGCGCCTCGGCGACGAACGCTGCCACCGCCGGGCCGGCGCCGGGCGCGGCGCGAACCGGCGCGGCCCCGCCGGCCGGCCGGCGGCGCTGGAGGGCCAGCACGTCCGCGACGTAGCCGGCCGCGGCCCCCTCGGCGATGGCGTAGTAGTCCGGCGGCAGCCGCGCGTCGAGCGCCTCGGCGATTCGTACTGCCCACTTCTGGTGGAAGTCGTGATAAATCGACGGCTCGACCCGCGTCCAGTCGTGCATCGGCATGGCGTGGCCCCCCTCGCCGGCATTCTACCGCGCCGGGGGCGCTCGCCGCCAGCGCCGTCGGACGCTCCCGGCGAGGCCAAGCCCGGCGGTCGAGAGGACGAGCACCGCCGCCGGCTCCGGCACCGGGGCGAGGGTAGCGACCGCGTGCAGGTAGCCGCCGCTCACGTCGAGCCACACCCCGGCGGGGCGAACACCTCCGTCGGCGCGAGGCGGTCGGCGGCGTCGCCCAGGCCGAGCTGGCCGGACTCGTTGGCCCCCCACGCGAACAGGCGGCGGTCGGCGGTGAGGGCGTAGCTGGAGAAACCGCCGGCCGCGACTTTCACGAAGTTGCCGGGGAGGCCGGCGCCCGCGAGTTTCAGCGGCGTGGGTTGCCCGTCGGCGGCGGTCGCGCCGTTGCCGAGTTGACCGCGCGTGTTGTCCCCCCAGGCGTACAGTGCGCCGTCTTTGGTCGCCAAACTGTGGTAGAACCCGCCGCTCGCCGAGGTCACCCCCGAGCCGAGGCCACCGACCGCGGCGGGAATCACGGTGTCGGCGAGTTGGCCGTTACCAACCTGCCCCCGGCCGGAGTATCTCCAGGCGAACAAGCCCCCGTCCTGAATCGCCAGGCTGTGGTAGCCGCCGCCGCTTACCGCCGTCACGCCCGACGACAGGCCGGTCACGGCGACGGGGGCGTTGCGCTGGGTCGTCGAGTTGTCCCCCAGTTGCCCCTCGGCGTTGCGTCCCCAGGCGTAGGCCGCGCCGTTCTGAACGGCCAGGGCGTGGTACGACCCCGCGCTCACCGCCGTCACGCCGGCCCCAAGTCCTAGAACCGGGCCGGGCGTGGGCCGGGGCGCGGCCGTGTCACCGCCGAGTTGGCCGTAGCGGTTGTCGCCCCAGGCGAACGCGGCGCCGTCACGTAGGCCGAGGCTGAAGTCCGCACCGCCGGACACTGATAGGACGCCCGACCCCAGCCCTACGGTCGCCACCGGCGAGCGCCGCCCAGTAGTGGTGCCGTCGCCGAGTTGCCCCGCCTCGTTGAACCCCCACGCGTAGGCTACCTGCCCCCGCGCGGCGGGCGCCCCGGCAGCGAGTCCGACGAGCAGCGCGGCGAGGCTGATCAGGAATCGGGGCATCGGCGGGCCTCGGGGCGGGCGGTCGGGGTACTAACGCCGCTGTTTAATCCGAACCCGCCGCACGCGTCAAGCCCCCGCCGCCCCGCCGCCCGCCACAAGCCGCTGCACCTCAGGCACCTGGTCGTCCCACGCGTCGGCATAGGTCTCCTCCAGCGGCACCGTCACGTAGAAGTCGCCGTCGAGGAATAGCGGCATCGGCGGCACCGGCTGCCCGACGGCGGTCGGCTCCACGTAGGCCGTGGCGAAGGGGCCGGCCTGGTACGCCGCGACGGTCAGCGGCTCGCCCTCCGGGGGGGTGAACGGCGAGGCGTCGTAGTCGCCCCAGATGACCGGGTGGATGCCCTGCGGGTCGAGCGTGCCGGGCGGCAGGATGTCGATCACCAG
This sequence comes from uncultured Fimbriiglobus sp., assembly GCA_964245865.1. Lineage (GTDB taxonomy): Bacteria > Planctomycetota > Planctomycetia > Gemmatales > Gemmataceae > Fimbriiglobus. The sequence goes on from CAXTPM010000053.1 coordinate 8,666, forward strand.
AAGGTGCACGCCGCTCCGCAAGAGGCCCGCTGCCTTGTCGGCGAAGGTCTTGAGTGCGGCGCGGCCGCGCTTGTTCCCAGGCGAGACGACCTCGATCACCGCCACGACCGTGCCGTTCTCGGTCTGGACGGCGAGGTGGTCGGCCCTGCGGGCGTACATCTCGGCCTGCGACTGGTGGATGTACCGCGCCGCCGGCCGGGATAGAGTCGCGGTGGGGCCGTTCGACCGCGCCGGACTTGGCGGCACGGCTCCGGGGCGCGCGAACGCCACGACATCGCCCTCCGGCCCCCCCCCCTCGGAACTCAGCACATACTGCTCGGGCATCGCCCGGTAGCCCGGCGGCAGGACGCCCCGGTTCAGCCGCCGCCGGATCGCGTGCAGCCAGCAGTAGTGGAAGGCGTGGAACGTCCCCGGCCCCACCCGCGTCCAGTCGTGAATCGGCATCGCTAGTCCCTCCCCCAGTAGCCCGCCTCATTCTAGCTAGCCCGCCGCGTACCGCCGCCGCACCGCCGGGATCAGGTACTCGCCGAACGCCCCCGCGAAGTCGTGCCGGGGGGCGTGGCCCCAGTCGCGCCGCGCGGCGCCGTCATCGACATCCGCCGGCCAGCGGTCCACGATGCCTTGCCGCTTCTCGTCCACACTCGTGGTGATCTCGGCGCTCGGGAACGCGGCGCGCACGACCGCCTCGATCTCGGAGCACGTCGGGGCGAACGCGCCGACCTGGTACACCGGCTGCGTGAGGGCGGCGCGCGGCGCCCCCATGAGTCGCAGGATCGAGTCCACCGCGTCGGGCATGGTCATCAGGGGGATGCGCGTGTCGGGCCGCACGAAGCAGGCATACGGCTCCCCCGACGACGCGGCGTGCAGCATCTCCGGGGCGTAGTCGGAGGTTCCTCCTGAGGGAAGCGTCTCGGCGGAAATGATCCCTGGGAAGCGGATCGCGCGGAAGTCCACCCGCCCCGCCGGCGCGCCCGCCGCCAGTTGGCGGTAGTGCGCGGCGTAGTAGCGGCCCAGGTGCTCGCAGTAGAGCTTGTTCGCGCCGTACATCGTGGTGGGGAACAGGTACTCGTCCTCGCGCACCTTGCCCGCCGCCGACTTGGTGGCCAAGTCCGGCAGCCCGTACACGGCGATGCTGGACGGGTAGAAGAACCGCACCGCCCGGCCGTGCGACTCTCCGGCCTTCTGGGCGAACTCGAGTAAGTTCAGCGTCCCCTCGACGTTGACCTTGTGCGCCAGCGCCGGCGAGAACTCGCTGCGCGTCGAGAGCAGTGCCGCGAGGTGGTAGACCTCATCGACCTCGGCCTCGGACTGGACGCGCTCCAAAAGCTGCGTGTTCAGGATCGACCCGGCGTACTCTTTACGCACCAGCCCCGCGAGCTTGGGGTCGAGCGGGTTCAGGTCGAGCGTCACCACCGAGCGCCCCCCGCCCGCGGCCAGGCGCTCGATGAGGCCGTGGCCCATCTCCCCGCCCGCGCCCGTAATCAGCACCGACGCGGCCCGCGCCCTCATCGCGTCTCTCCAGAAGTATTCACCGCGTCCAGCACCAGGGCCAGCGCTTGCGTGCCGAGCCGGGCGTGGCCCATCTCCGCGAGTTGGCCGTAGAGCCGTGCGGCGAGTTCCAGCCCCGGCAGGTGCAAGTTCAGCCGCCGGCACTGGTCGAGGGCGAGTCCCAAGTCCTTGACGAAGTGCTCGACGTAGAACCCCGCCGCGAAGTCGCTCTTCAGCATGCGCGGCCCCAGCACCACGAGTGCCTGACTCGCCGCCGCCCCGCCGCTGACACTCTTCAGGACCGTCTCGGGGTCCAGCCCCGCGCGGCGGGCGAACAGCAGTCCCTCGCACACGGCTACCATCGTGCTGGCGATCAGGATTTGATTGACCAACTTGGTCCGCTGCCCCGCGCCGGGACCGCCCTGCCGCACGACGGTGGCCGCGTAGCACGCCAGCAGCGGCCCGACCGCCGCGCACGCCGCCTCGTCGCCGCCGAGCATCACGCTGAGTTTGCCGGCGACGGCGCCGTTCTCGCCGCCGCTCACGGGCGCGTCCAGCACGACCACGCCCCGCGCCGCACCGAACTCGGCGAGTTCGACGGCCAGATCGGGGTCGCTGCTGGTGTGGTCGAGGCAGACCAGCCCCGGCCGCGCGCCGGCGAAGACCCCCGAGGTGCCGAGGTAGGTCTCGCGCACGTCCGCCGGGTAGCCGACCATCGTCAGCACGACATCACTCGCCTCAGCCACCTCGCGCGGCGTGCCGGCGAGCGTCGCGCCGAGTTCCACTAACGGCGCGGCCTTCGAGAGGGTGCGCGTGGCCACGGTCAGTTTGTAGCCCGCGCCCAGTAGGTGCCGGGCCATCGGCAGGCCCATGATTCCCGTGCCGACCCAGCCGACGCGGGTAGGCCCAGGGGCAGTCGTCAGCATCGCAATCGTGCCTCGGTCAAGCGGATCGGAGGAGTCGTCCTAGTCCGGCGGCGCCGAAGTTGCCACCCGAATCCCCCGGCGGGGCGCATCCGGCGCGGCACACACGCCCGGCCCAACCGCTAGGCGGCGCCCCGTGCGACGAACCCTACGCCGATCCGCCGGAAGCCGCGCGCCGGCGCGCCGTTTCGGCGTTCGCCCGCCCCGACTTCCGCCGAATCGAAGCCCAGACGCGGCGCGCCGGCCCAGGGGTGCGGCGCCCGCCCCACCCGCCCCGTACCCGAAGGGACTCGCCATGCGTTCCGTCCTCGCCTCCGCCGCCCTGCTCCTGCTTACTCTTCCGGCAAGCGCCCAGCCGCCGGCCGGGTGGAACCCCCCGCTCGCCCCGGCGGTGTTCCCGCGCGCCAAGGCGGTCAGCGCCAGTTCCGCCGCGGATGTAGTGCCTGCCGGCATGGTCTCCGCGCCCGGCAACTGTGGCACCTGCGGCACCGGCGCCACGGGGATCGCCGGCGGCAACGGCGCCGGGTACCCCGGCAGCGGCACCGCCTACGCCAGCGCACCGGCCGGGCACCCCGACCACCGCGCGGGCCTCTTGCGCATCGGCGACGGCTGCGCGTCGAACCCCGGCTGTACGAACCTCGCGGCCGAGCGCACGTTCCTGTTCGGCTCGTGCCGCCAGTTCTTCACCCCCGGCAACCAGTGCGCCCACGGCGGCTGTGGCTCCAGCCTCTTCGGGGGGCGCCGCGCCGGCCACGAGCCGCTGCTTCTGGGCAGCGCCAACCTCGGCACGCCGAACCCGTGCGTGTACGGCAGCTACCTGAACCGGTAGGAATTAGTGATCGGTGGTCAGTCAAGACAGAAGTCCACAATGGCTTGTCTTGACTGACCACCGATCAATGAATGCTACTCCCCGTAGCTCAGCCGGAAGCGCTTCATCGCCGTCTCGGTGAGGCTCTCGACCACCTGCACAGGGTCGTCGCTCACCGTCAGGCGGTCGAGGTCGCGCGCATCAATGGTGTGCCGCCCGGCCATCTGGCGGATCATCTCGATGCCGGGGGCGTAGAAATCCTTGCCCATCAGGGCGACGGGGAAGTCTTCGAGCTTCCCAGTTTGGACCAGCGTGAGCACCTCGAACAGCTCGTCCATCGTGCCGAACCCGCCGGGGAGCACCACGAACGCGTAGCTGTACTTGATCAGCATCAGCTTGCGCACGAAGAAGTGCTCGAAGTCGATCCAGGTGTCGAGGTACGGGTTGTGGTGCTGCTCCTGGGGCAGCACGATGTTGCAGCCGATCGAGCGCCCGCCGGCGTCCTTGGCGCCGCGGTTCGCGGCCTCCATAATCCCCGGCCCGCCGCCGGTCATCACCGTGAAGCCCTTCTCCGCGAGCCGCCGGCCGACCTCGCGGCCCAACTGGTAGTAGGGGTGCGACTCGGGGAAGCGCGCCGAGCCGAACACCGTCACGCACGGGCCAACTTTGTGCAGCTTGCGGAAGCCGTAGATGAGTTCGCGGAAGATGCTCACCGAGCGCCGCAACTCGAAGGGGCGGGACTGCGGCCCCCGGAGGAAGCGCTTGACCTCCGGCGGGGTCGCGGGCGGCTTGGCCCAGTTGCCGCGCGCGTCGGCGGGGGGGACGGGGTCGCTGACACTGGCCGGGACTTCGGGCATCGGCGGGACTCGGCGGCGCGCGGTCGGGGAGGGAGTGTCGGGGGCCGCGCCGGCGCCCCAGGGGTACTCTAAGCCGCCCAACTGCCCAAGGGGCCGGGCGCGGCGGAAAAACGGACTGGCACGCGGCGTGCGGTGGCCCTATCTCAACAGCGGCCCCGCACCCCGACCCGCCGACCGCCGCGAGAAGCTTGTCATGTTCACCGGCCTGTCGGTCTCGAAGTACGTCGGCGTCGCGGCGGTGCTGATTGCCGCGAGCTTCGGCCTGCCGATCCCCGAGGAAATCCCGATCGTCGGCGCCGGGGCACTGGTGGGCCACGACGCCCAGGAGCGCGCCCACGACAACGCCTCGGGGGCCGTGGGCGGCGGCGTCGCGTCGTTCTTGGGCGCCGACCTCTCGGCCGACGACCCCGGCCGCACGCGCTGGTGGGTCATGCTGCCGGTCTGCATCGTCGCGGTAGTGCTGGGCGACACCATTTTGTTCAGCTTCGGCCGCTTCGGCGGCAGCCGCCTCCTGAACAACGGCTGGGTCCAGCGGCACGTGCTCCCCGTCGAGCGCCAGGCCAAGATCATCGAGAACTTCCACAAGAACGGCATCCTGATCCTGCTGGGCGCCCGCCTCACTCCGGGGATTCGCAGCCCCGTGTTCATCATGGCCGGCGTCTTGCGTATGCCGTTCCAGCGCTTCCTGCTGGCCGACGCGCTCTACGCAATCCCCGGCATCAACATCCTCTTTTGGCTCGCGTACATCTTCACCGACCAGTTCGTCACCGCGATCAAAAAAGTCGAGGAGTACCGGCCGTTCGTCATCGCGGTGGTGCTCTCGGCCCTGTTCGGCATCCTGCTGTACAAGCTGTTCACGAGCCGCCGGGTCTCGACCGGGGACTTGTCGCAAATCCCCGACCTCGCCAAGCCGGTCGCCGGGGTGACCAACGTGGTGGAAAAGGCGGTCGAGAAGGCGGCCGGCGCGGCGGGGTCGGCGGCGGGCAACGTCTACGACAAGGTGAGGCACGCCGGGCGGCGCCACCCCGACGACGCCCCGCACGAGGCTCCGGCCGAGCCGGCGGCGCCAGTCGCACCGACCCCAGTTGCCCCCGCGCTGCCCGCCGCCCAGACGCCGCACCCCCAGCCGTGAGCGCCTGGCGCGACCGACTCGCCAAACCCGCCGACTACCCCGCCGGCGCGGCCGAGTTCTACCGCCGGCTGGCCGAGTCGCTGGCCCTCGCCGCGCGCCTGGTCGCCGGGGGCCACGAGTGCCGCGTCACCGAGATCGAGGCCTACGACTACTCGCCGCGGCACCCCGACCCCTACGCCCACCGCCACCCGCAGCAGAAGACGCCCTGCGGCTGGTACTTCCACCGCGCCGGCAGCGGCTACCGCGGCGGCAGCTACAAGGGACTCGACCTGGCGATGGGCGACGCGGAGAGTTGCACGGGGGTGCTGATCCGCGGCCTAAAATTGCCGGACGGCCGGCACGTCGATGGGCCGTCGCTGTGCGTCGATGTGCTGTTAGGTCTGACGGGGTGCGGGTCGGTGCGCGAGTTGGCCGCGGCGGTCGAGGGGCGCGGCGCGGACGACACGGGTTCGGCGCTCTACTTCGTTGACGCCGCGGCCGAGTCGGGCGACTTGGCAGTCGGCCCCCGCGTCGGACTGTCGGTGAAAACCCACGCCGCGGAGAATTGGCGCACCAGCCTCGATTATTTGTTCCGCCCGTACCGCTTCGTCAGACTGCCGCGCGCCGGCAAGAAGGGCGCGGCCCAACTTGTCGTCGGCGAAATGCTAGCCGGCGGCACCGACGACGCGCGAATCGCCGTGAAACTGGGGCTAAAGCCGAGTCAGGTGGCCCGCGTTCGCGCGGCGTTCGACCGGGGCCGGGCGCTTCCCGAGGCGGCGGTGCGGGCGCTCATGGGCACCAGGGTTTCCGAGTCGGGGCTG
>CAXTPM010000054.1:0-5653 GCA_964245865.1 uncultured Fimbriiglobus sp.
CCCCAAACTGGGTGGCCCCGGCGTGCCGGTGGAGTTGAACGCCTTCCAGGACGGCCGCGGTAAGCCGAAGTCTGGCCCGCGCGACGGCGCCGGTCGGCGCAGCCTATACCTCAGCGTGCGGCGGAACTTCCTCTCGCCGTTCCTACTCGCGTTCGACACCCCCATCCCCGCCACGAGCGTCGGCCGGCGGCAGGTGTCGAACGTCCCGGCCCAGGCACTCATCCTGATGAACGACCCGTTCGTCCGCGCCGAAGCGGATCGCCTGGCCAAGCGCGTGCAGTCGGGGGCCGAGGGGACGCCGGCGCGGGTGGAGTTGCTCTACCGCCTCGCGGTGGGCAGGCCGGCGACGGCGGCAGAGTTGCCGGCGTGCGCGGAGTACCTGGCGGACGCCGGGGCCGAGGGGTGGGCGGACCTCGCCCACGGAGTGATGCAGGCGAAGGAGTTCAGCTATGTGCGGTAGCCCCCTGTCCGAACCGATCGAGGACATCATCGGTACACTCGAAGAGTTGCTCGCAACCCCTGACGCGGAGCGAAAGATTGCGGTATTGCGGGCGTCGCGCGACTTCTATGAGTGCGACTGGGAGCCGGAGGAGGTGGAGGAGATCGAAGACGAGTTCGAGGCTTTGTACCGCAACGCAGTCGCTAGGGCCGAAGCGGCCTGGGGTCCGCCGGATTTTGCGGGCGCATACAGCGCCGAGGGATTCCCGGTTTGGTGCAACGGGGAACACGCGACTTACTGGCGGAGGGGTGGACGGCTCGCGGCGGTGTGGTGGTCGCACCAAGACAAGGAGTTGCCCGTGATGGTCGAGGCGTTCGTCTGCTCGCCGGATTGGGCGATCGAGTTGGGGTAACATCACCGGTTCTGGGCGAGCCTGGCACGTTAGTGCCCGGTTTCTCACCCGCCCGACGACTCGCCTGATCGACTGATTTTCGGCCGTGGCTAGCCCTGATGAGAAATCGGGCACTGACGTGCCAGGCTCGCCAAACCCCTCCCGGACCCGCCGCCATGCCCCACCTCTTCGCCCCGCCGACCCGCCGCGAGTGGCTCGCCCGCGCCGCCAACGGCTTCGGAGCGCTGGCCCTCACCGCCCAACTGGCGCGCGAGAGTCGGGCCGGCGCTCACCACACCGCAAGGGCCAAAGCCGTCATCTTCCTGTACATGGACGGCGGCCCCTCGCAGGTCGATACGTTCGACTACAAGCCCGCGCTGGCGAAGTACCACGGCCGCACGCCGTCGGAGGTGATGAAGGTCGAGCCGACGCAGTTCGCCAACGTCGGCACGGTCCTGAAGTCCCCGTGGGACTTCAAGCGGCGCGGCCAGTCGGGGCTGTGGGTGAGCGAACTCTTCCCCGAGGTGGCGAAGCACGCCGACGACTTGGCGGTGGTGAAGTCGGTGGTGTCGAAGTTCCCCGAGCACACCAGTGCCAACTACTTCCTGCACACCGGCACGGGGCTGCAAGGGAGGCCGAGTTGGGGCGCGTGGTGCGGCTACGGCCTGGGCAGCGGCAGCGAGAACCTGCCTGGGTTCATCGTCCTCAACGGCGGGCTGATCCCGCCGGGGGGACTGGACAACTTCAACGCCGGGTTCCTGCCGGCCGCGTTCCAGGGGTCGGTGTTCCGCGACGCGGCGAACCCGCTGGCCAACCTGAAGTCGGGCGAGCCGGCCGCGCGGCAGCGGCGCAAGCTCGACCTCGTGGCCAAGCTCGATTCGCTCTCGCAGGCGGGCCACCCCGAGCGCGAGATCGACGCGGCGATTGCCAACGCCGAGACCGCCTACCGCATGCAGACCGCCGTGCCCGAAATCTTAAGCGTGGCCAACGAGTCGAAGGAGACGCTGGCGATGTACGGCGTCGGCTCGAAAGTCCCCGGCGTGGCCGCGTTCGGGTCGCAGTGTCTGGCGGCGCGGCGCCTCGTGGAGCGCGGGGCGCGGTTCCTCGAAATCACCTGCCCGAACCTCGGCTTCGACCGCTGGGACCAGCACTCGAACTTGAAAAGCGGTCACGAGGCCAACGCTAGGGCAGTCGATCAGCCGATCGCCGCACTGCTGACCGACCTCAAGCGCCGGGGAATGCTCGACAGCACACTCGTGGTCTGGGGCGGCGAGTTCGGCCGCACGCCGTTCGCCCAAGGCACCGACGGCCGCGACCACAGCCAGTACGGCTTCAGCATGTGGCTCGCCGGCGGTGGGGTGAAGGGCGGCGTCGAGTACGGCGAGACCGACGAGTTCGGCTACAAGGTGGTGCGCGACAAGGTCGAGGTTCACGACCTGCACGCGACGATCCTGCACCTGCTGGGACTGGACCACAAGCGCCTCACGTTCCGCTTCGGCGGGCGCGACGTGCGGCTGACGGATGTGTCGGGCGAGGTATTGGCGACGATCCTGCGGTGACGGCCGCTCTCAGCCCGCCGCGCGCAGCCGGTCGTACTCGTCGAGCGCCTCGAGCAGCCCAACCTGGCTGAAGGCCCGCATCACCCCGTCGGGTGTGAAGGTGTCGCACGGTGCGTGCAGGTCGGCGCCGGCGTCGAGGAGTAGCCGAATGACTCGGAAGCGCCGCGCCCACTCGTCCCACTCGGCAGTCGCGCGCCGCAGGTGGCCTCGGAGTGCCCACATCTGCCGGACCTGCCACGCGGCCGACCAGAGCGCGGTCCTGCCGGCATCCGACATCAGGTTCGGGTCGGCCCCCCGCGCGAGAAGCCAGCGGACGATTTCGTCGTGCCCGTCGTAGGCGGCGTATTCCAGCGGGATCAGTTCGGCGTCTCCGTTGTAGACAGTGCGGCCGAGAAGGTCGGGGTAATCGCCGATGACGACTTGCACCGCCGCGAGGTCGGCGCGGTCGAGCGCGTCGATGAGCCGGTAGAGCGGCTTCTCTGCCTCGGGCACATAGTCCCAGATGTTGCCAGCGGGTTCGAGATCACCGCCCATCGGAGTTCCCCCGCCCGCCGACTCGCTGGACGCCGCCCCGCCCAGTATACGGCACGTTGTGTGCTGGCTCCACGCCGCCCCCGCCCCCGAGTTTGCCCCCGATGGACAAGTCCCGACGCCCCTGCCCTGCCAAGCCCGCCGCCCCGGTGCCTCCCGCCGCCGACGCGATGGTCCGCGTGCGCGGCGCACGCGTCCACAACCTACGTAACGTCGATGTCGATGTCCCGCGCGGCGCTCTGGTCGTCTTCACCGGCGTCTCCGGCTCCGGCAAGTCGAGCCTCGCGTTCGGCACCCTCTACGCCGAGGCGCAAAGGCGCTACCTGGAATCCGTGGCACCCTACGCCCGCCGGCTGTTCCAGCAACTTCCCGTCCCGGAGGTGGACTCCATCGACGGCCTGCCGCCGGCGGTGGCGCTCCAGCAGCAGCGCGGCTCGCCCACCACGCGATCGAGTGTCGGCAGCGTCACCACGCTCTCGAATTTGCTGCGGATGCTGTATAGCCGCGCCGGCGACTTCCCGGCGGGGGCGCCGCTGTTGTACGCCGAGTCGTTCTCGCCGAACACCCCGGAGGGCGCGTGCCCCAACTGCGCGGGGATGGGGCGCGTCTACGACGCCACCGAGGCGTCGATGGTGCCGGACGACTCGCTCACGATCCGCGAGAAGGCCGTCGCGGCGTGGCCCCCGGCGTGGCAGGGGCAGAACTACCGCGACATCCTCACCGCGCTCGGCACCGACATCGACGTGCCGTGGCGCAAGCTGCCCAAAAAGACGCGCGACTGGATTCTGTTCACCGACGAGACGCCCACGGTGCCGGTGTACGCGCGCCAGACCCTTGCCGAGCGGGCGCGCTCCGTGGCCGAGGGTCGCGCGCCGGATTACCAGGGCACATTCTCGGGCGCGCGGCGGTACGTGCTCGACACCTTCGCCAAGACCGAATCGGCGTCGATGAAGCGCCGGGCGGCGCAGTTCCTCGTGAGCGGCGACTGCCCGGCCTGCGGCGGGAAGCGCTTGCGCCCCGACGCCCTGGCGGTGACGTTCGCCGGCCTCGACATCGCCGAGATGTCCCGCCGCCCCCTGAAAGAGTTGGCCGCGGTGTTCGGCCCGTATGCCGACGGGCGCAAGCTGGCCCGCGCGGGCCGCGCCGAGCAGACCGAAGCCGCGCGCCGGATCGCGGTCGATTTCGCCGAGCGCCTGGCGGTGATGCTCGACCTCGGCCTCGGCTACTTGAGCCTGGAGCGCGGCACGCCGACCCTTTCACCTGGGGAGTTGCAGCGCCTGCGCCTCGCCACCCAAGTGCGATCGAACCTGTTCGGCGTGGTGTACGTGCTGGACGAGCCGAGTGCCGGGCTGCACCCCGCCGACACCGAGGCGCTGCTGCGGGCGCTCGACCGGCTCAAGGGGGCGGGCAACTCGCTGTTCGTGGTCGAGCACGAACTCGATGTCGCCCGGCGCGCCGACTGGGTGGTCGATGTCGGCCCCGGCGCGGGCACGGAAGGGGGGCGCGTCTTGTACAGCGGCCCGCCGGAGGGTCTGCGCGGCGTCGCGGAGTCCCGCACGCGCGAGTTCCTGTTCGCCGGCCCGCCGCCGCTGCCCGCGGCGCGGCGCGAACCGTCGGGCTGGCTGAAGCTCGAAGGCGTGACGCGCAACAACCTCAACCGCCTCGACGCCGCGTTTCCGCTGGGCGTGCTGACATCCGTCACCGGGGTGTCGGGGTCGGGCAAGTCGAGCCTCGTGAGCCAGGCGCTCGTGGAGCTAGTCGCCGCGCGCCTCGGCCAGCCGCAGCCCGGCGACGGCGACGGGGAGGCCGGCGCGGAAGCGCTGGAGCGCCGCCCCGCCGCCCCACTGGGGGGCCGCATCGCCTCGGGCGCGGAACTCGTGTCGCGGCTAGTGGTGGTCGATCAGAAGGCAATCGGCCGCACGCCGCGCTCGAACCTGGCCACCTACACGGGGCTGTTCGACGAAATCCGCCGGCTGTTCGCCGCGACCCCGGAGGCGCGCAAGCTCGGCTACGGCGCGGGCCGGTTCAGCTTCAACGTCCCCGGCGGGCGCTGCGAGACGTGCTCCGGCGAAGGCTCGGTCATGGTGGAACTGTTGTTCCTACCGAGCGTCTACGCCCCCTGCCCGGCGTGCGGCGGCGGGCGCTACAACGCCGAGACGCTGGCCGTGCGGTACCGGGGCAAGACCGTCGCCGAGGTGCTGGCGCTCACCGTCGCGGAGGCCGGCGCGTTCTTCGCCGCCGAGCCGGGCGCGGCTCGCCACCTCGACACCCTGCGCGACGTGGGCCTCGGCTACCTGCGCCTCGGCCAGCCCGCCACCGAACTCTCCGGCGGCGAGGCGCAGCGCATCAAGCTCGCCACCGAGTTGCAGCGCGCCGGGCGCGGCGGGGCGCTCTACGTCCTCGACGAGCCGACGACGGGACTGCACCCCGCCGACGTGGAACTGCTGCTCGCCCAACTGCGCAAGCTCGTGGAGGGCGGCAACACCGTGGTGGCGGTCGAGCACGACCTGCGCGTAGTCGCCGCGAGCGACCACGTGATCGACATCGGCCCCGGCGCGGGCGACGAGGGCGGGCGCGTCGTGGCGAGCGGCACGCCGGCGGAGGTGGCGAAGGCGGGCGGGGCGACGGCGGCGCACCTGGCGCGGTACCTAGCCGGAGGGTAACAGATAGCGCCTCTGGAGTCCCCGAGCGGGGGGCGTCAGACCCGCCCCTACTCCGCCGCCAGCGAGAAGC
>CAXTPM010000054.1:5663-14606 GCA_964245865.1 uncultured Fimbriiglobus sp.
CCTCTGGAGTCCCCGAGCGGGGGGCGTCAGCCCTCCGTGTCTGTCACCCGTATGAGACAGACACGGAGGGCTGACGCCCCCCGCTCGGGGACACCAGACCCGCCCCTACTCCGCCGCCAGCGAGAAGCAGGCAATTTCCTTGTCGTTCCGCACGAAGATGCACCGCCCCGCGAACGCCGGCCCGCTCCAGACGACCTTGCGGCCGAACGCCTCGCCGGTCGGCTCGACCAGCTTCGCGCGGCCGAGTTCCTCGTACTTCTCCGGCGTCAACTTGGCGAGGATCAGCTCGCCGGTCTCGGCGAACAGGAACGTCGTCGCGCCGTTCCGCACGGCGAACGCGGTGCCGGAGTTCAGCCCCCGGAAGTCCTCGTCCTGGTCGGCGCCGGTCACGGGGCGGTAGGTGCCCCAGAGGCGCTTGCCGGTGGCGAGATCGACCGCGCGGAACTCGCCGGCCTGATCGACGGCGTACATCGTCGCCCCCTCGACTAGCGGCGGGCTGTTCACGGGGTAGGCCGCGTTCGACTTGGTGCCGCGGTAGACCTCCGTGACGGCGGGCTTGGCGGGGTCGAGGCGCAGTGTTACGCCCTGGTTGCCAATGCCGCCGGCGAACAAGAACTCGCCGGCACGGCGCGGCATCATGATCGCCATGCCGTAGGACGGCTTCAGCGGCACCGACCAGTATTTCGCGCCCGTGAGCGGGTTCAGGCCGTTGAGCGATGCGGCGTGCCAGATCAGGAGCTGGTCGATGCCGCCGGCGTTAATAATACTCGGAGCCGAGTAGCCCGGCTCCGGGGCGCTCAGGGCGCGCCAGACCTCCGCGCCGGTCTCCTTGTCGAACGCGACCGCCACGCTGCCGTCGCCGCCGACGGTGCAGATCAAGAGCTTCCCGTACACCAGCGGGTGCCCGGCGAAGCCCCAGACGGGGGTGGCGGCTTTGTAGTCGGTCTTGTAGTCCTTGCTCCAGATCAAAGCACCCGTGGCCGCGTCGCAGCAGACGAGGTTGCCCATCGCGCCGACGCTGTAGACCTTGCCGCCACTCACGGTAGGCGTGGCGCGCGGCCCGGCCGGGTAGCTGATTTTGTACGCGCAGTCGTAGGCGTACTCCCAGAGCTTCGCGCCGGTCTTGGCGTCGAGGCACAGCAGCCGCTCGCGGCCCGAGAGGGGCGGCGCCTTCTGCGGGTCGTTCACCGCCTCCCCGGCGGTCTTGGCGTAGTCGGCCACGTAGACGCGCCCCGCCGCGACCGCCGGGCCGGAGTAGCCGCCGCCCACCGGGGTACTCCAGAGCTTCTTCGGCCCGCCGGGCGGCAACCGTTCCAACACGCCGGCCTCGGCCCACACCCCGTCGCGCGTCGGCCCGAGCCACTGCGGCCAGTCGTCGGCGCGGGCTGCGCCCCCGAGCGCGGCGACGAGGCAGGCGGCGAGCAAGGCGGGCGCGAGGATTCGCATAGCGGCGGACTCCGAGTCGGTGGGCGGGGCGGATGGATGGCAAGTACCGGCGGCACGGCCGAGCCTTACACGCCCCGGCCCGCCCCGCTTCCGCGACCCGTGCTCCGAGCCCAGTGAGTCCCTATGCTTTCCCCATGACCCCGCCCTCCGGTGCTCGCGCCGACGACCGGCCGCTGCTGCTCGGCCTCGCCGCCTCGGTGCTATTCTTCGCCGCCTCCGGCTCGGCCGCGTACCTCGACACCCGCGCGCTGGCGCGCGGCGCCGGAGAGGTCGCGCGCTCGCACGAGCGGCTCGCGGCGCTCGAAGAAGTCGTGTCCACACTGAAGGACGCGGAGACCGCGCAGCGTCGCTACCTGATCACCGGCGCCGAGCGCGACCTGGAGCCTTACGACCTCGCGGCCGCGCGGGTCGGCGAGCGCCTGGCCCAGGCCGAGCGCCTCGCGGCCGGCGACCCCGAGCTGCGCGGCCGGGTCGGGGCGCTGCGGGGGCCGGCGGAGGCCAAGCTCGCCGAACTCGCCGGGGCCATCGGGGTGCGGCGGGCGCAGGGCTTCGACGCGGCGCGCCGGGTGGTCGAGACCGGCCGCGGCCAGGCGGCGATGGACGCGCTGCGCGCCGGGGTCCGCGAACTGCGGGCCGCCGAGCAACGGGCGCTGGAAGCGCGGCAGGCCGAGTTGGACCGGTCGTTCGGGGTGGCGGTGGCGCGCGACCTCGTGACCAGCCTGGTCGGCGTGCTGCTCGCCGCGGCGGCGGCGGCGGTTGCCGCGCGCTCGGCGCGCGCCCGGCGCCGCCGGGAGTGGCTGCGCGCGGGGGAGGCGGGCCTCGACCGGGCCATGCTCGGCGAGCGGTCGTCGGGCGACCTCGGCCGCGCGGTGCTGGGCTACTTCGCCGACACCCTCGGGGCGCGGGCCGGGGCGTTCTTCGTGCGCGAGGGCGTGGGCTTCCGCCGGGTCGCGGGCTACGGCCTCCCGGCGGGCGGGGCGCCCGAGTCGTTCGCCCCCGGCGAGGGGCTGCTCGGCCAGTCCGCCCTCGACGCCCGCGCGTTCCACCTCGCCTCGCCGCCGGAGGGCTACCTCGCCGTCGGATCGGGCCTCGGACGCGGCACGCCCCGTCACTTGGCAGTCGTCCCCGCCCTCAGCGACGGGGCGGTGAACGCGGTGTTCGAGCTGGGCTTCCTCGCCGAGCCCGACCCCGCCGCGGCGGAACTACTCGAGGCGGTCGCCGGGGCGGTGGGCCTCGCGGTCGGCGCCGCGGCGTACCGCGCGCACCTGCAGCGCCTGCTCGAGGAGACGCGCCACCAGGCCGCGGAACTCCAGACGCAGGGCGAGGAGTTGCGCGTCTCCAACGAGGAACTCGAAGAGCAGGGGAGCGCGCTCAAGGAGTCGTACCACCGCCTGGAGCAGCAGCAGGCCGAGTTGGAGCAGACCAACGTCCAGCTCGAAGAGCAGACCCAGGAACTCGCGGCGCAGCGCGACGGCCTAGCACAGAGCGCCGCCGCGCTGGAGGACCAGGCGCGCGAACTCGAACGCGCCAGCCGGCACAAGTCCGACTTCCTGGCCAACATGAGCCACGAGCTGCGCACGCCGCTGAACTCGTCCTTGATCCTCGCCAAGCTGCTGGCCGACAACCCGCAGGGGAACCTCACGCCCGAGCAGGTGCGCTACGCCGAGACGATCCGCGGCGCGGGCAACGACCTACTGGTACTCATCAACGACATCCTCGACTTGTCGAAGATCGAGGCCGGGCACCTGGAGGCGCTGCCCGAGCCGGTGCGCGTGGCGGACGTGGTGGACGGCCTGGCGCGCGCCTTCGCCCCCGCCGCGGCGCAGAAGGGGCTGTCACTGACCGCGTCGGTCGCGCCGGGCACCCCGGAGGTGGTCGAGACCGACCGGCGGCGGCTCGAACAGGTCTTGAAGAACCTGCTGTCGAACGCGCTGAAGTTTACCGAGCGCGGCAGGGTCGAACTCGCCGCGTCGGCGTTGCCTGGGGGCGGCGTAACCCTCTCGGTAGCCGACACCGGCATCGGCATCGCGCCGGAGCAACACTCACTCGTGTTCGAGGCGTTCCGCCAGGCCGACGGCACGATCAACCGCAAGTACGGCGGCACGGGCCTGGGGCTTTCGATCTCGCGCGAGCTGGCGCGGCTGTTGGGCGGCACCCTCACGCTGGCGAGCGAGCCGGGGCGCGGCAGCACGTTCGCGGTGACGCTCCCCGCGCGCCTCCCCGCGCCGGCGCCCGCGGCCCCCGCCAAGGTGCCGCCCCCTTCGCCGCCCCGGCCCGCGCCGGCGCCCGAGCCGCGCCCGGCCCCCGCCCCCGGCCGGCGGCTCTTGCTGGTCGTCGAGGACGACGCGGCGTTCGCCGGGATTCTCGCGGACCTCGCCGCCGAACTCGGGTTCGAGAGCCTCGCCGCCTCGGGCGCCGACGAGGCCGTCTCACTCGCAACTCGGCACCTGCCGAGCGCGGTGGTACTCGACGTGGGCCTCCCCGACCACTCGGGCCTCACCGTACTCGACCGGCTCAAGCGCGACCCGCGCACGCGGCACATTCCCGTGCACGTGGTGAGTGCCGGCGACCACGCCCCGGCGGCGCTCGCACTGGGCGCGGTGGGCTACCTCGCCAAGCCGGCGTCGCGCGCCGAACTGGCCGAGGCGCTCGGGAAACTCGAGACGCGCCTGGAGCAGCGGGTGCGCCGGGTGCTGGTGGTCGAGGACGACCCCGTGCAGCTCGACAGCCTGCGCAGGTTGCTGGGCACCCAGGAGGTCGAGACGGTCGGCGCGTCGAGTGCGGCGGAGTGCCTGGCGGCGCTCGGCGGGGCGGCGTTCGACTGCATGGTGCTCGACCTCACCCTGCCCGACGCCACGGGCTACTCGCTGCTGGAGACGCTGGCGCGCGACCCCGACCGCGCCTTCCCGCCGGTGATCGTCTACACCGGGCGCGACCTCTCGCCGGGCGACGAGGAAAAGCTGCGCCGCTACTCCAAATCGATCATCATCAAGGGCGCGAAGTCCCCCGAGCGGCTGCTGGACGAGGTGACGCTGTTCCTGCACCAAGTGGTGAGCGAGTTGCCCCCCGAGCAGCAGCGGATGCTGGAGGCCGCGCGCGGCCGGGACGCGGCACTCGAAGGGCGGCGCATCCTGGTGGTCGAGGACGACGTGCGGAACGTGTTTGCGCTGGCGAGCATTCTCGAACCCCAGGGGGCGGAGGTGAAGATCGCGCGCAACGGCCGCGAGGCACTCGATTTGCTCACCGAGACGCAGCCCGACCCCGACCGGGCCATCGACCTCGTGCTAATGGACGTGATGATGCCCGAGATGGACGGCCTGACGGCCACGCGCGAAATCCGCAAGCGCCCCGAGTGGAAGAAACTCCCGGTGATCGTGCTGACCGCCAAGGCGATGCGCGACGACCAGGAGACCTGCCTGGCCGCAGGTGCTAACGACTACGCCGCCAAGCCGCTGGATGTGGAGAAGCTGCTGAGCCTGGTGCGGGTCTGGATGCCGCGCTAGTGGGGAGTGCCGACCCGTGCCGCCGAAGACCGAGGACATCGAGCTGCGCCTGCTTCTCGAGGCGGTGTTCCGCCGCTACCACTACGACTTCCGCGGCTACTCGATGGCGTCGGTCAAGCGCCGACTCTTGCAGGCACGCGAGCACTTCGGCTGCCGGACGTTCTCCGGCCTGCAAGAGCGCGTGCTGCACGACGAGTCGGTGATGCCCGAACTCCTGAGTTACCTCACCGTGCAAGTGAGCGAGCTGTTCCGCGACCCGGCGTACTTCAAGGCACTCCGCGAGCAGGTGGTGCCGCACCTGCGCACCTACCCGTCCTTGAAGGTGTGGGTGGCCGGCTGCAGTGCGGGCGAGGAGTTGTACTCGCTCGCCATTCTGTTCCGCGAGGAGGGGCTAGAAGACCGCACTCTCTTTTACGGCACCGACATCAGCCCCGACGCCCTGAGCAAGGCCGAGGCGGGGGTGTACGAGTTGGAGCGCGTGCCGGCGTTCACCGAGAACCACCGGCTCTCCGGCGGCAAGTCGTCGCTCTCGGACTACTACACCGCCAGCTACGGCGCGGCGGTGTTCGACAAGAGCCTGCGCAAGCGGGCGGTGTTCTCCGACCACAGTTTGGTGAGCGACGCGGTGTTCGCCGAGGTGCAACTGGTGTCGTGCCGGAATGTGTTGATCTACTTCGACCGCGAGTTGCAGGATCGCGCGCTCGGGCTGTTCAAGGACAGTCTGAGCCGCAAGGGGTTCCTGGGGCTGGGGGCGAAGGAGAGCCTGCGGTTCTCGGCGCACGCCGGGGCGTTCGCGGAGTTTAGCGCCCCGGAGCGCATCTACCAGTTGCGGGGGGGGTCGTGACGCCCCGCGCGGTCGTCGTCGGCGCCTCGGCCGGCGCGCTCGACGCGCTCTCGATCGTGCTACCCGCGCTCCCGGCCGGCTACCCCCTGGCGGTGCTGGTGGTGGTACACCTGCCAGGGGACCGGGCGAGTTACCTCGCGGACATCCTCGGGGCGAAGTGCCGGCTGCCGGTGGCCGAGGCGACCGACAAGGAGCCGATCCGCGCGGGGGCGGTTTATCTCGCGCCGCCGGACTATCATTTGCTAGTCGAGGCCGACTTCCGGCTGTCGCTCTCGGGGGAGGAGCCGGTGCTGTACTCGCGCCCGTCGGTGGATGTGCTGTTCGAGAGTGCCGCCGACGCCTACGGGCCGGGCCTCGTGGGGGTGGTGCTCACCGGCGCGAGCGCCGACGGGGCGCGGGGGCTAGCCGCCGTCGCCGCGGCCGGCGGGCTGGCGCTCGTGCAGCGGCCCGACACGGCGCAAGCTGCCGCGATGCCGAGTGCCGCCCTGGCCGCGTGCCCAAGCGCGGTGAGCCTTACCCTCGCCGAGATTGCCGAGCGCCTCGTCCGGGCCGGGGGGGCGGCATGAGCCACCCAGGCGACCCCGTGCCGGTGCTCCTGGTGGACGACCGGCCCGAGAACCTGCTCGCGCTCGAGGGGCTGCTGCGCTCCCCCGAGTTGGAGTTGCTGCAAGCTCGCTCCGGACCCGAGGCGCTCGAACTCCTGTTGCGGCACGACGTGGCCCTGGCGCTCGTGGATGTCATGATGCCGGGGATGGACGGCTTCGAGCTGGCCGAACTTATGCGGGGCGCGGAGCGCTCGCGCCGGGTGCCGATCATCTTCCTGACCGCGGGGAGTGCCGACAGGCAACGGCGATTCCGCGGCTACGAGGCCGGGGCGGTCGATTTCCTGCACAAGCCCTTGGAGGTGGACATCCTCCGGGGCAAGCTCGCGGTGTTCGTGGAACTCTACCGCCAGCGGCGCGACCTGCGTGCCCTCGCCGACGAGAAGGCGAGGCTGCTCAAAGAGACCCGACAGTACGCGGCGGCACTCGAGGACGCCAACCGCCGCAAGGACGAGTTCCTGGCGATGCTCGCCCACGAACTCAGGAACCCCCTCGCCCCGGTGCGCAACGCGGTCGAAATCCTCAAGCTCGGTAAGACCGGCGACCCCGTGATCGAGCAGGCCCGCGAGATCATCGGTCGGCAAGTCGCCCACATGGCGCGCCTGGTGGACGACCTACTCGACGTGGCCCGGATCGCGCGGGGCAAGGTGCAACTGCGCACCGAGCGCGCCGACCTCGCGGCGGTGGTTCGCCAGACCGCCGAGGACTACCGCCCGACGCTCGCGGGACTGGGGGTCGAGCTAGTCGTCGAGGTGCCGGCCGGGCCGCTGTGGCTGGTGGGCGACCCGACGCGGCTGGCGCAGGTGGTCGGGAACCTGCTGCACAACGCCGGGAAGTTCACGCCGCGCGGGGGCCGGGTGGCGGTGCGGGCCGAGGCGCGCGGCGGCTCGGCGGTCGTGAGTGTCAGCGACAGCGGCGCGGGGATCGCGCCGGAGGTGCTGGCCCGGCTGTTCGAGCCGTTCGCCCAGGCCGACCAGGCGCTCGACCGCGCGGGCGGGGGGCTGGGCCTCGGCCTGGCACTGGTGCGGGGGCTGGCGCAGTTGCACGGCGGCACGGCGTCGGCCCAGAGCGCCGGGCCGGGGCGCGGGGCGACGTTCACCGTGGCTCTGCCGCTCGCCGGGGCCGAGTCCGGGCCGGCCGCGCCGGGCGCCGCCCCCGGCCACGCGGGGCCGCTGCGCGTGCTGATCGTCGAGGACAACCGCGACGCGGCCGAGAGCCTGCAACTCCTGCTCGGGCTGTACGGCCACGAGGTCGTGGTGGCGTTCGACGCCCGCGCCGGCCTCGCGCTCGCGCGCCGCTTCCGGCCGGATGTCGTGGTGTCGGACCTCGGCCTGCCCGGCGGGATGAGCGGCTACGACCTCGCCGCCGCGATCCGCGCCGACGCCGAGTTGGGCGGCGTTTCGCTGGTGGCGCTCAGCGGCTACGGCCGCGACGAGGACCGGCGCAAGGCCCACTCGGCCGGGTTCGACCGGCACCTGGTCAAGCCCGTCGATCCGGCGGAGCTGAGCGCTGCGCTGGCGGCGGGTCACCAGAGGCGGGTCACCGCGTAGCGGTCGAACACCCGGTCTGTACTCACGACCGGGATGGCCTCGGTCATCGCCTGGGCCACGATCATGCGGTCGAACGGGTCGCGGTGGTATAGGGGGAGTGTCACCAGCGGCTCGCAGTAGCGCGGCTCGACGGGCAGGACGGTAAAACCGCTGTCGATGATGGCGCCCTGGACGAACGTCGGGAAGTCGATCGAGAAGACGTACTTGCCCGTACCGAGCTTGACGGCGACCTCCCAGTAGGTCGCGGGGCTGACGATCTTCTCGTTAACCGGATCGAGGATGAGCGCCAGCGCGGTGCGACTCAGGCGAGGGTCGCCGTCGTGGAACCAGATCAGGGCGTGCGTGTCGAGAAGCAGTCGCATTTACACTCGCCCCGCGAAGTCTTGAACGTGGTCGTCGTCGTCGATCATCTGGATCACTGTCCCTTTGCCCCGGCCGTAGATCGGCACGCCCCTCGGCAGTGCCGGCCCCGTCAGGTGACCGACGGTCTCGCCGCCCTGGGTGATGGCGACGACTTCGCCCGCCCCGACCGCCGCGAGGAGGGCGGGGAGGTTCATCAGGACTTCTTCGACGGTCGCGTGGGTCATGGCCGGGTTCCCTCTAAGTCGGTTCGGCAATCATACCGCGCCGCACGAGTCGCCGCTACTTCCGCCCCGCCGTGCCGCCTGTGCTCACCCCCAGGATCGCCGCCGCCGCGAGGCCCGCGCCCACGGCGATCACACTCGCCGCGACGGGGTGCAGACTCGCCGTCGTGAACAGGCTCTTGCGGAACACCGGGCCGGTGTAGGCGCCCCGCTCGCGCAGCTCCGGGCCGCGGGGTGCGTCGAGGCTCCCGGCGGGCGTCTGGGCGGGGTACGGTTTCTTCTGCATCGCGGTGACGGTGCCGCGCATCAGCCGGTCGGTCAGGCGCGGGGCGAGTTGGTTCAGCGCCGCGAGCGACTTGCCGCCGAACCCCACGGTGATGTCGCGCTGCGGACTCACCGCGACCGCGAGGATCG
>CAXTPM010000055.1:0-4880 GCA_964245865.1 uncultured Fimbriiglobus sp.
GGACGGATCGCGGCCATGACGGCCAAGCAGGTCATCCTGCAGCGCATCCGCGACGCGGAGCACGACCTGCAGTACGGCGAGTTCGCCGGGCGCGAACTCCGGCTGTTCGTCTACGCCGGGGGGCACGAGGAGACGATGCGCGCGGTGTTCAAGCCGCGCTTCGAGGCACTGACCGGCGCCACGGTGACGCTCGACCCCGGCTGGTGGGACGGCATGGCGAAGCTGAAGGCCGCGCCGGAGGGCAAGCCGCCGTTCGACCTGATGATTACCGACGCGACCCAAGGCTACCCCGCCGCGCGCGAGGGGCTGTTCGCCAAACTCGACTTCGACCAATTGCCCAACGCCAGGCAACTCGCGCCGGCCGCGCTCGACCACTGGGTGGCCAAGGACGGCCACGGCGTGACCTACCCCGACGCGGTGATGACGCTGGGGTACCGGGCCGACAAACTCTCGGCGCAACCGGCGAGTTGGGCCGACCTCCTGCGGCCCGAACTCGACGGGAAGCTCGGGCTGTACAACCACTTCTATATGAGCCTGTACACCTTCGCGGCCGTGCTCGCGGAGTCGGGCGGCGGGGGGCGCAGGGCCGGCGACCTGATTCGCACCCAGCTTGACGAGGTATTCCGCTTCGCCCGTCAAGAACGCAAGCGCGTGAAGCTGTGGTGGCCGACCACCAGCGACCAAATCCTCTCGCTCGTGGGCGGGTCGGTACTCGCCGGGAACATGCAAAGCCCGGAGTACGTGGCCGCGCTGCGGGAGAAGCCCGAACTCGGGGCGTTCGTGTCGCCGACGAACCGGCCGATGGTGCAGGTGTTCTGGGCGGTCCCCGCCGGCACGCCCAACCTGGACGTGGCGGTGCGCGCGCTCGACGAGTTGTTCGGCTACGAGGTGCAACTCGGCTTCGCCCGGCGCGGGATGGCCACGGCCCGGCCCGACGCGGCGGCGGCAATGGCGCTCGAAAGTCCCGAGTGGGCGCGGCTCTACCCGCACACGCCCGAGGGGTTCGCCGCCCTGGAATACTACCCCTACGACGTGTACGCGGCGCACTGGGACGAACTTACTCAGCGCTGGGAGCGGACGGTCCTGCGTGACGGCTAACGGTCGGGCGGCGCGGCTGGAGCTTTCCGACGTGGCGTTCGCCTACGCCGCCACGGCCGCGGTGCGAGGCGTCTCCCTGCGGCTGGAACCCGGCGAGTTCTGCACCCTGCTCGGCCCTTCGGGCTGCGGCAAAACCACACTTCTGCGGCTCGTTGCCGGGAGCCTGCCCCCCCAGGCGGGGCGCATCCTGCTCGACGGGGCCGACGCGGCGGGGGTGCCGATGGAGCGGCGTCGGATCGGCACCGTTTACCAGAATTACGCGCTCTTCCCGCACCTGAGCGCGCTCGAAAACGTCGCCTTCGGGCCGCGCGTTCGGGGGGCGACTCGGGCCGAGCGGACCCGCGCCGCGGCCGGGTGGCTGGCGCGCGTCGGCCTCACCGACGCCGAGGGGAGCAGACTCCCGCGCGAACTCTCCGGCGGGCAGCAGCAGCGCGTGGCGCTCGCCCGCGCGCTGGCCACTTCGCCCAGACTATTATTGTTGGACGAGCCGTTCGCCAACTTGGACGCCGCGCTGCGCCTCACACTCGGCGGCGAGTTGAGGCGGCTGCACGCCGAAGTTGGCCAGACCACGCTGATGGTGACGCACGACCGGGACGAGGCGCTGTCGCTCTCCGATCAGCTCGGCGTACTGCGCGGCGGGCGCCTGGTGCAGTTCGGCCCGCCCGCCGAGCTGTACGCGCGCCCGCGCACGCCGTTCGTCGCCGGGGCGCTCGGCCCGTGCCGGGTGGTGGGCGGCCGGCTCGTGCGGCCCGAGCAGGTGCGCCTGGGTACTGGGGATCGCGTCGGCACCGTGGCGGCGGCGGCGCGCTACCTCGGGGGCCGCAGCGTGGTGGAACTGGAGTGCGGCGGGCAGTCGTACCTCGCCGAGACGGCCGGGGCGGCGGCGGCGGGGGAACGCGTGCGCTTTGAGATCGACGCCGACTTGTGGCCGATCCCAGACGCAGACACGACAGAGCCATGACACACATTCGGCACACACTACCGGTGGCACCCGCGCTGGCGCTCGCGGCCGGGTTCGTCGTTGCTCCGCTAGTCATGGTACTACGGCTGAGCCTGTGCGAACCGACGGGGCCGGGCGGGCGCGGCTACTACCGGCCGGGGACGTGGACGCTCGCCAACTGGGCCGGGCTGTTCGACCCGCTGGGGCGCGAGTTCCTGCGCGCCACGCTCGCCACCGCCGCGGCCGTCGCGCTCCTCAGTCTGGCGCTCGGCTACCCCCTGGCGTGGTGGCTCGCGCGGCTCCCGGCGGGGCGGCGGAACCTCGCACTCGGTCTGGTCCTCGCGCCCAAAATGGCGGGCGTGCTGGCCGCGCTGTTCGGGCTGCAGCGGCTGCTGCCGAGAGGTTGGGCGGGGTCGATTCTCGCGGAGACGTTCCTGGTGCTCCCCTACGCGGTGCTAGTCCTATACACCCAGTTTTTGCGGCTCGACCCGCAGTTGATTGAGGCCGCGCGGGGGCTAGGGGCGGGGCCGCTCGGGGCGTTCTGCCGGGTGGTCTGGCCACTGAGCCTGCCGGGGGTGTTCGCGGCCGGACAACTCGCGTTCGCCTGGGGGCTGGGGGCGGCGCTGGGGCCATTGTTCTTGGGCGGGCCGACCCAGACGACGCTCGCGCTCGACCTGCACCAGCGGGCGTTCGTGTACGGGAACTGGCCGGCGGCGGCGGCGGCGGCGGGCCTGGTCACGGTGCTGGCCGCGTCGGCGTTCGCCCTCTCAACGCCGGTCGCCAGGAGGTTCCGGCCGTGAGACTCTTGACGCGACTTGCCGGCTGGTGCGTTGTCTTGATGTTATTATTGCCGATCATGATGACGGCCTGGGTGTCGTTCTCGCCCGACTCGTTCCTGACGCCCCCCACCGGCGCGTGGTCGGGGCGATGGTACCGGCAGTTCTTCGCGGATCGCCGGTGGGGGGCTGCGTTCGGGCGCAGCCTCGCCACGGCAGCGTCGGCGGCGACTCTCGCGGTGGCGGTCGCGCTCCCCGCCGTGCCGCTGCTGGCGCGCGGCCGCTTCCCGTGGACGCGGCCGGTCCTACTCGCACCGGCGTGCGTGCCGGCGGTCGCGCTGGCAATGGGGGCGCTGCCCGTCGCGCACCGCCTCGGCCTGTGGGACACCCCGTTCGCCCTCGTTCTGGCCCTCGCGGCGTGCGGCATTCCTGCCGTGCTGCTGGTGGCGGCGCCGGCGTTCGGGCCGGAGTTGGCCGAGCGCGAGGAGGCCGCGCGCGGGCTGGGGGCGGGCCGGGTGGCGGTGGCACGGCTGGTCACGTGGCCGGGGGTGCGGTCGTCGGTGGTTGCGGCGTGGCTGGTCGTGTTCGCGCTGGCGCTCAACGAGCCGGTGCTGGCGGTGTTCCTGGGGACGCCGGATACCGAGACGATCCCGGCGGCGGCGTGGCCCCTACTGAGATTCGCGCCGAGTCCCTTAGTCGCGGTAGCGGCGGTGCTGAATGTGGTCGTGTGCGGGGCGCTGCTGGGACTGGCGGCGTGGCTGGGGCGGCGCTAAGAGACCTCACCCCCCGGCCCCCTCTCCCAGGAGGAGAGGGGGAGAAGCGTCCTGAGCGAGCGCGAACGGAG
This sequence comes from uncultured Fimbriiglobus sp., assembly GCA_964245865.1. GTDB lineage: Bacteria > Planctomycetota > Planctomycetia > Gemmatales > Gemmataceae > Fimbriiglobus. The sequence goes on from CAXTPM010000055.1 coordinate 3,659, forward strand.
TGCCGGTTCAAGCACGCCACTGGTTGAAGCTTCGAGTCAGGCTCACCCCCTCTCCCAAAAGGAGAGGGGGCCGGGGGGTGAGGTCGCTTCCACGCCGGGGCCGATGCACTCACGCCCTACAGCACCGTCCCGCTCAGCACCGCCACGGCCACGCTGAAGTAGATAATCAGCCCCGTCACGTCCACGAGTGTGGCGACGAACGGCGCGGAACTCGTCGCCGGGTCGAAGCCGGCACGCTGGAGTACGAACGGCAACATGCTGCCGCTGACGCTGCCGAACGCCACGACGCCGATGAGGCTCAGCCAGATGGTGAGGCCGACCAGGAGGTAGTGCTCGCCGTAGTCCATGAGGCCGGCGTGCTGCCAGGCGACGATGCGCGCGAACCCGAGTAGGCCCAGCCACGCGCCCAGGGTGGCACTGGTGCGGACCTCGCGCGTGAGCACCCGCCACCAGTCGCGCAGGCGCACTTCCGCGAGGGAAAGTGAGCGGATCACGAGCGTGGCGGCCTGCGAGCCGGAGTTGCCGCCGCTGGAGATGATGAGCGGGATGAACAGCGCCAGCACCGCCGCGCGCTTGATCTCGTCCTCGAAGTACCCGGCGGCGGTGGCGGTGAGCATCTCGCCGACGAACAGCACGCTCAGCCAGCCGCCGCGCTTGCGGAGCATCAGGCCGAACGACGCCTCGAGGTACGGCACGTCCAGTGTCTCGGTGCCCCCCACCCGCTGGATGGTCTGCGTGGCTTGTTCTTCGGCGGCATCCAGCACGTCGTCGGCGGTGACGCGCCCCAAGAGCCTCCCGAACTCATCGACCACGGGCAGCGCGGGCCGGTCGTACTTGGCGAACGTGCGGACTAACTCGTCGCGGTCGGCGGTGGCCGGCACGCTCACCAAGGCGCCGCCGGTGGCCGCGGCGATGTCGCGGATGCGGGCCTCGGGTTCGGCGAGCACCAGCCCCGCGAGCGACACCTCGCCGCGCAGGATGCCCGCGGCATCGACCATGTAGATCAGGTTCAACTGCTCGACCTGCCGCCCGGCGGTGCGGATGTGCCGGAGCGCGTCCGAGGCGCTCCACTCGGGCCGCACGGCGAGGAAGCGCGGGTTCATGAAGCGCCCGGCCGAGTCCTCGGGGAACGCCAGGAGTTGATCGACGCTCTTGCGATCCGACGGGGCGAACCCGGCGAGGAGTTGCCGGGCGAAGTCCTCGGGCAACTCCTCGACGAGCC
>CAXTPM010000055.1:4890-13251 GCA_964245865.1 uncultured Fimbriiglobus sp.
AGCGGTGCTCCGGGGCCAGGCGGTAGTCGACGCTCACGACGACGGCGCCCACCTCGTGAGCGACGAGCCGCGCCTGGTCGTCGGGCGGCATGGCCCCGACCAGTTTGCGGGCCTCGTCGGGGGTGAGGTCGCGCAGTAACTCTTCCTGCACGGCCGGCGGGAAGTACGCGAACGTGAGCGCGGCGGTTTCGGGGGCGAAGTGGCGAACCAGCCGCAGCCGGTCGGCCTCACTGAGTTCGACCAGAAGCTCGGCGCGGTCGGAGGGGTCGAACGCCGCGAGCGCATCATGCACGGCGTCGAACTGCCCCTCGGCGACGAGTTCGGCGAGGTCGGGGCCGAACAGTTTGGTGACGATGGTCATGCCGCGCACCGTGCCGAAGGAGTTCCGAACGTGAGCCGGGTGCGCGGGCTAATCGAACGCAAGCTGGTCTCGGCGCCCGCGTGGCTCCCGGACAACTTGCATTACGAAGTCGTCATGGGTTCGCAAGCCTACGGCGTCTCGGACGACGCCAGTGACCTGGACATCTACGGCTGGGCGATCCCGCCGAAGGACGACCTCTTCCCGCACCTGCGCGGCGAAATCATCGGGTTCGGCACGCCGCGCGAGCGCTTCGAGCAACTGCAACAGCATCATATCGCGGATTCGTCCCCCGACGGCGCGGCCACGAGCTACGACGTGACGGTGCTCGGCGTGGTGAAGTATTTCCACCTGGCGATGGGCTGCAACCCGAACATATTGGACAGCCTGTTCGCGCCGTCGAAGTGGGTGCTGCACTGCACGCGCGTCGGGCAGATCGTGCGCGACGAGCGGCGCTTGTTCCTCTCGCAACTGGTCTGGCCGAAGTTCAAAGGCTACGCCTATTCGCAGTTACACAAGCTCGCCACGAAGTCGCCCACGGGGCGGCGCGCCGACACCGTGGCGAGGCACGGCTACGACACGAAGTACGCCTACCACGTCGTGCGGCTGCTGGGCGAGGCCGAGCAGATGCTAGTGGAAGGTGATTTGGAGCTGGGCCGGAACGCGGCGATGCTGCGCGAGATTCGCGCGGGCGGCTGGACCGAGGAGCAGTTGCGCGCGTGGGCGAGTGCGAAGGAGTTGGAGCTAGAATCGAAGTGGCGCGCCAGCCCCCTGCGGGCGGCGCCCGACGAGGGGGCGATCAAAGCTCTGCTGTTGCGCGTGCTGGAGGAGCACTACGGTAAACTGAGTGGCGAGGCGGTCGCGGTCGATGCGGCGGTGGCGGCCTTGCGGGCGATTGCGGCCGAGTTGGGGCGGGTGCGGCACTTACTGGGGTAAATCGAATGGGCGGAGTCTTCGGCAGTTCTGAGCGGGGGTGTCAGCCCTCCGAGCGAGGGCGCCGCTTGTGGCTAGCCGTAGGTGTTTGACAGGCTCGGAGGGCTGACGCCCCCCGCTCAGAAAACCGGAGCGATTCCCGCCAATGCCCACCTTCCTGCCGCCGACCACCGCCCCCGTCAGCGGCCCCCTCGTGTTCCTCGCCGGCCCGATCCAGGGTGCTCCCGACTGGCAGGCCGAGGCGATTTGCCTGCTGGCCGCGCTCGCGCCGATCCTCGCCGTCGCCTCGCCGCGCCACAATTACCCGGCGGGCGAGTTCAGCTACGCGGAGCAGATCGACTGGGAGACGCACCACCTGCGCCGGGCCGCGTCGCACGGGGTGATCCTGTTTTGGCTGGCGCGCGAAGTGACACCCGTCCCCGGCCGGGCCTACGCGCAGACGACGCGGTTCGAGCTGGCCGAGTGGAAGGTGCGGCACGAGCGCGACGGAGCGCGACTGGTGGTCGGCATCGAAGACGGATTCAGCGGCGCGCGGTACGTGCGCCACCGCTTCGCCCAAGACTGCCCGCGCGTGCCGGTGGTGGACACGCTAGAGGCGGCGTGCGCGGCGGCGGTGCGGGAGTGCGAACCGGGGGCCGGCTAGCCCCGCCGGTACTTCCGCGCCCGCGCCTCGTCCTCGCGCGCGAAGTCGCGCTTCAATTTCAGCATCCACAGTCCGATGCCGACGATCACCGCCACGCAGACCGTAACGACGCCCCAGGCCACGGGGTCGCCGTTGCCAAGGTCTTCCAGCAAGCGCCCGAGGGCGGGGCCGCGTCCGAATCGCATGGGGGTCGCCTACGTGGGTTTGAGTTAAGACCAGCCCCAGGGACGCTCGTCCCTGGGCGTTCGGCGGGTTCGTCGCCTAGCGCTCGGCGCCGCCGGACTGCGACCGCGCCGGCGCGTTCTTGACGTACTTGTCGAACCACGCCACCGACTCGGCGAGCACGTGCAGAATCGACTCGCGCCCGGCGTAGCCGTGGTCCTCGTGCGGCAAGAGCACCAGCCGCACGTTGCCGCCGGTGCCGCGCACGGCCTGGTAGAGCCGCTCCGATTGGACCGGGAACGTGCCGGGGTTCGAGTCCGATTGGCCGTGAATGAGTAAGAGCGGCTCGTTGATCTTGTCGGCGCTGTTGAACGGCGACATCTTGGCGTAAATCTCGGGCGCCTCCCAGAACGTGCGGCGCTCGTTCTGGAACCCGAAGGGCGTCAGCGTGCGGTTGTACGCCCCGCTCCGGGCGATCCCCGCGCGGAACAGGTCACTGTGCGCCAGCAGGTTCGCGGTCATGAACGCGCCGTAGCTGTGCCCGCCGACGCCGATGCGGCCGCGGTCCACCACGCCCATCTCGGCGGCCTTGTCGATCGCGGCCTTGGCGCTCGCCACGAGTTGCGACACGAACGTGTCGTTGGCGGTCTCGGGCGGCCCGACGATGGGCACGCTCACGTCGTCCATCACCGCGTAGCCCTGGGTGAGGAAGAACAGGTGCGAGTACCCCGCGAGGGTGACGAAGCGGTCGGGCGACCCCGAGACTTGCCCCGCGTTGTCGGCGCTGTTGAACTCCTGCGGGTAGGCCCAGAACACCGTCGGCAACGGCGTCCCCTCGACGTAGCCGGGGGGCGTGTAGAGCGTGAACGAGATGGTCACGCCGTCGGGACGCTTGGTGCTGACGAGTTGCTTTTTGACCTGCCGGAGTTGCGGGAACGGGTCGGCGTTCTTGGTGAGGGCGACCTCCTCGCCGTCCGGCGTGCGCAGGTAGAAGTTCGGCGGCAGCGCCTGAGACTCGCGGCGGATGAGCAAGGTTTTGCCGTCGTCGGAGATCGGCGTGGCGGTCTCGTAGAAGCCCGCGCGGCACTCGAACACTCTGGTCGATTCGCGCGTGGCGGGGTCGTAGAGCGCCAGGAATGGCCGCTCGCCCTTGGGGGTCGCCCCGCCGGCCGAGAGCCAGAGCTTGCCGTTGGCGGTGCGGATCGCGGTCTGGCCGTTGGGCAACTGCCGGCCCAGCGGCGTGCCGGGGTCGCCGTAGCGGTCCTGCGCGCTGCGGTCGAACACCACGGTTTTGGCGTCGGGCTTACTCAGGTCGAGTTGCACCGTGCGCGTCCAGCGGCGCTCGCGGTCGTAGTCGGAGATCATGGCGAGGCCGGTGTCGGTGAAGCTCATCCCGCCGAAGCGGTGCTCGACCTTCAGCAGACTCTCGGCAGGTTGCGTGAACGGCGCCTTGAGCCGGAACAACTCGTCGCGGAACGGGACTTTCGCCTTCGGGTCGCCGCCGTCGAGGGCTTGCGCGTAGCCCAGACTCGCCGGCTCGGCGGAGAGCCACCGAATGGAGCGCGGCCCCGTCGGCACGCCCTCGATCGGCACGGTGTCTTGCAGCGGCAGCTTCGCCACGGTGGCGACTTTCGCGCCGGTACTGGCGTCGAACACCTCGACCGATTTGGGGAACGACGACCACGGGTAGAGGTACGAGAACGGCTCGTCCAGCCGGGTGACGAGTGCGAACTTGCCGTCGGGCGAGCGGTCGGCGGCGGTGACGATCCCCGGAGTGCCGACCGGCGTGGCGGCGAGCGTCGCGCGGTTCACGAGCAGGAGTTGGGCCGTGGCGTAGTGGCGGAACAAGTCCTGGTCGTGGCGGTTGGTCAGTAAGTCCTGGTAGGTGCGCACCGGAGCGGCCCGGCCCTTCGCCTCCTGCACTACCGGCCCGGCGGGCATCAGCGGCGCGGCCGGTTCGGCGCCGCGCCCGGCGGGGACGGCCCAGACGAAGATCGAGTCCGCGTTGGCCCAGTCGGCGCCGCCGAACACGCCACTCACGAGGACGTTGGGCACGAGCGCCGCTTGCCCCGTGGCCGAGTCGCCCAGGTACAGTTGCGTGCCGGCCGGCGTCGAGTTCAGGATCGAAAAGTGCCGGCCGTCGGGGCACCACGCCAGGCCGTGCAGCCCGGTCAGCGGCGGGCCGGGGATGACCAGCGGCACCTCCCTGCGATCCGCGAGGGCGAGGAACGTCACGCCGGTAATTTTGGTCTCGCGCGCCCGGCCGTTGGTCCGCGGGTTGATCTTCACCCCCGCGAGCTTCAGCGTCGGCTCGGCCAACTGCGCCACGCTCGGGTAGCGCTCGGTGGTCACCAAGGCGAGCCGGTCGCGCGTCGGGCTGAGCGACGCGGCGGGCGGCGGCGGCGCGGCCAAGATGTCGCCGATGGGCGCGGGCGGCGCCTGGTAGGCCTGCTGGGCCGACGCCGCGTCGGCGGTGAGTGCGAATGCTGCTGTGATGATGAGCCACCCGAACTTGTTGGGCATCGAACACTCCTTGGAGACTGCGCTACCGCCCCGCCGCGACGCTCGCGCCGAGTACCGCCAGCCGCCCCGGCGCGTCGGCCCCGGCGGCGCGGAACTCGACCGACTCGATTACGATGAGAGGGCGCGGGTTGGTCCACTGCACCTGGTACAGCGTACTGACCGCGCCGCCGGCTGCCAGCGAGTACGCCACGCGGCCCTGCGGCAGCGGCCTGGCCTCGGGCACGCGCCACGCCCCGACCTGCTCGCCGAGGCGCACCGGAATGTCGGCGGTCTGCCCGTCCGCGTACCTCACCCGGATCGTGGCCAGCGTGCGGTCGGCTTTCTCCCCGACGCGATCCGGGGTTTTGACCGCCGTCGCCAGGAGGAAGAGCGCGTCGGCCGGCCTGCCCACCGCCAGCACCGGCGGCTTGGCGCCCGGCTCGACTAGCAGCGCGGCCGGCAGCGGCGAGGTGCGGAAGTCGCGCACGCTGTAGCGCACCCCGGCGAACGTCTGCTCGCCCAGCGGTAAACTCGGCAGCCCCGGCGCGCCCCCTGGGAAGCGCTCCGCGTCGAGGTAGGCATTGCAAATCGCTCCCAACTCGATCGGCGTCGTGGCCAGGTTCTCGCCCGGCACCACGACGCGCTCTTGCGCGAACGCCGCCCCCAAGTTGCGCAGCAGCGTGGCCACCACCGCCCGCTTCTTCGCGGCGTTCTCGGGGTTCGACTCCGCAGCGGCGATGTTCAGTTGGTTCAGCACCACCCCGCCGCCGTTCTTGCCGAGCGGGTAGCGGACCAGCCCGCCGACGTTGGTGAGCGGCCTCACTTTGGTGGCCCACTCCGGCGACTTCTCGACCTTCAGCCACAGGTTATCGACGCCGATGACGGACTTCTCGTTCGGCGTCCACGAGAGCGGTTCGAGGGCGATCGACTTGGCGAGGCGGGGCGGGAAGTCGAACTCCTGCCGGAGTTCTTTTTGGGGCTTGAGCGCGAGTTCGACCGCCGACTTCGGGTCGCCGTCGAACGTCACGCGCAGCTTGGTCAGCACCCGGTAGTCGGCGTTGAGCACGATCGAGAGGCCGCGAACGGTTTCGGGCTTCGCCAAGGTGCCCGACCACTTCGGGAACTCGCCGCCGGTGGACTGGTCGTGGTAGAAGATGAACTTCCACGAGTCGGCACTCGTGAGGCCGTTGGTCATCTTCTGCCAGCCGTCGCCGGGGTTGGCGTTGATTACAAACGGCGCGGGGTCGTCGAGATCGACCACGTGCGTGAAGGTGTCGGATGCCGGGTAGCGGTCGCCCGCCCAGGGGTAGATTTTCTCGGCACTTTCGAGGGCCACGTCGCGCAGACTCAGCCCGGCGGCGAGCGGGTCGCGCGGGCTGCGCAGCGTGACGCGCTCCAGGCGAAACGGGCGGATGACGTGCTGCACACCGACGAGCTTGTTGAACGCCGCGAGCGAGTCCGGCGTGACGTTGCAGACCACCAACTGCCCGCCGCGCTTGAGGAAGCCGGCGAACTCGGCCGTGGCCGAGTTCGCCGCGTCGAGGTTGGCGCGCGTGCCGTCGAGGACGATGAGCCTGCTAGTCGAGAGCGCCTCGGCCACCGACTTCGCCGGCGCGGCCGTCACGCCGACGGCCCTGAGCACCTCGCCCCGCGGGTCGCCCGGCGGCATCAGCACCGCAACGGGCGAATCGCTGAGCTTGTAGCTCGCCGCGCGCTCCAGCATGTTGCCGAGCAAGAGGCGCGCGACCGCTGAATCCGGCGCGCCGCCGAGGTTCAGTTGCGACAGGATGAGCAATCCCGGCCCGATGGGCACCTCCACCAGCGCCGACTCGCCGAGTTCGCGGCCGCACTGCACCACACTGCGCGCCCCCCGCGTCGGCTTGCGGTAAGCGCTGCGGTACGCCGGCAGTAGTTTCGGCCAGCCAGCCAGATCACTCGCGGCGACGCCCTTCAAGAGCGGGTGCGAGGCGTCTTCGGGGAACGCGAGATAGCCGTCGTGGCTAGTCGCTTCGAGGTCAGCCGGCGTGGCTTGGTACTGGATCGGGAACTGCTGGTCGAGCACGATCACGCGCACGCCGCGGAGGGCGAGCGTGGTCCATACCGGGTCGTTGGCTTCGGCGGCGGTGAGCGCGTCGGGACCGACGACGACGGTGCCGGTGGCCGCGCGGAGGTCGGCGAAGGACTTCACCGGCTTCCACGTCGGTTCCGGGGGGAGCTTACCCTTCGGGTCGTACACCGCAACTTGCTGCAGCCAGCCCCGGAACAGCGGCCCTTGCCCCAGCACGCGGTACGGCGTGTCTTCGGCGAACACTATTTTGCCGCCGCGCTTCAGCGTGAGGGTCAGCGAGCCGTCGGTGATTTGGCCCGCCGGTACGTTCGGCGTCTCGAAAGTGAGCACGGTCTCTTCGCTCGCACCTGGGGCTAGATCGAACGTCTGCAACGCGACCGAAATCGTGTGGATGCTTGCCCCGCCATCTGGCCTAACTCTGGGCACCCCGAACGACGCCTCGAGTTCGATCGGCGTGTCGAACCGCGTGTCGTTAAACACCTTCACCGTGCGCGTGAACTTCGCGCCTCCGCCGAGCAGCGTTTGCCTGCCATTGACGAGCGTGTCCCGCTCGCGCACCAGCGCCGCCAGCGGCTGCCACGCCTTGTAGTGCTCGCGGTTCGGCCCCTCCTCGAACCAGAAGTGGAACGCGGCCACGCCGCGCCAGCGGTAGCCTTCGGATAACATGCGCGCGAACTTCACGACGCCGGCGCTCGCCTCGGCGCGGCCGAAGAACGCCTGCTCACCGATAATCCCCGCGTACTCGGCCGGCGGCGCGCCGTTGGCGAAGAAGCTCTCGCCCAGGAACAGCGGCCGGTCCAAGGGCAGCGGCCACGGCTCGGCGGTGTTCGGCTTGCCCGCCTCGGCGAGGGCGCGCTTGAAGGTGTACGCCTCCTCGGGGTAGTTGCGCTTGTCTTTTTCGAGGTAGTGGTTCCCCACGACCGGCAAGCTGGCGTCGGTGAGGGCGTTGCCGCCATCGATCATCACCGGCCGCGTCGGGTCGAGCTTGCGCACCAACTCGGCGGCGGATTTGATCTCGGGTTCGACCTCCCTGAGCCAGCCGAAGTTGCGCGTGTTGATGAAGGTGATTTCGTTTTCGAGGCTCCAAATCTGAATACTCGGGTGGTTGCGCTCGGCCCTCACCCACGCCGCGAGGTGCCGGCGCCAGTTGTCGAAGAGGCGCTTGTTGACTTTGCCGTCTTGCACCAAGGCGTAGGTCGCCACCTCGCCGTCGAACAGGCCGCTGCGGCGCACCGCCACGCCGTGCTTGTCGAAGAAGTCGAGCGACTCCTTCTGCGACCGGCCGAGCCACGGTTCCTCGCCCCAGTAGCGCATCGTCGTCTGGCCGTTGCGCCGCCACTCCTCGACCGTGGCGAGCGCCTCCTTCTCCGTGGCGTGGTAGCCGTTGCCGCGCAGGTCGGCGCGCAACTTCCACGGGACGCCGTTGAGGGTGAACTGGTCGCCCTTGGTGCCCCACTCGCGGAAGCCGAACGGGGTGCGCGTGACGCCGACGAGCTTGCCGCCGACGCGGACCTCGGTGTCGAGGGTGTACATCGCCGGCGAGTCGGGCCACCAGAGTTTGGCGTCGGGGAACGGCGCGGCGAGTTCCGCAGCAGCGCTGCGCTCGCCGGGCTTCAACTCGCGCGTGGCCGGCGGCGACTGCCAGACGACCTTGCCGCCGTCGCTGATCGCGTAGCGCACCTCGGCCGTCTGCGG
>CAXTPM010000055.1:13261-14600 GCA_964245865.1 uncultured Fimbriiglobus sp.
ACTAGCTCGCACTCGACGGTCAGCGACTTGTTGGCCACGCTCGGCTTGACGAACACGTCCGCCGGGCGCACGATGCCGCCGACGATGAGTTCGGGGGCTTCGAGGATGCCGGTGCGGCGGGACTTGTACAGCACGGGGTAGTCGGCGAAGCGCGTGAAGCCCAAGCCGCCCGATTCGTGGAAGCGCGACGGCGGGATGTTGAATAGCCGCCGGGGGGAGCGGCCCTCGCCGTCCTTGGCGACGGCGTAGTAGTGGTCTTTGATGCACACCACGATCTCGTTGATGTCGCGCTCGGCCGCTTGGGTGATGTCGCACTCGAAGTTCACGCACGCCAAGTCCGAGAAGCCGACGCGCTTGCCGTTGACGAACACGGTGCTGAACAGCGCGTTGTTGGGGAAACGGAGGACCAGCGACTGTCCCGGCAACCCGACCGGCGCGTTGAGTTTGAGCCGGTACAGCAGGCGGTGGCAGTACTCCCACTCGGGCACTTGTTGGTCGAGCGGCTTCGGCACCTCGCAGTCGCGCCAGGCCAGCTCGTCTAAGTCGGCCGGCAGTTCCGGCAGCGGCTCGGTGCGGCCGACGATCTCGCCCGGTTCGTCGAAGCGCGCGACTTCCCACGTGCCGCCGAGCGGAAACGATTCCCCGGCCGATCTGGGCGCCCCTCCGCCGAACACGAGCATACTGAACTGCGGGGGCCGGCGCCCCTCGGGCTTCGTGCGTCCGTCGGGCCGAAACTTCCCCGGCGTAATGCAGGCGCAGTCCAGCCCGAACAGCAGTCGGTCTTTCGCCGGCTTCGGCACCGCCACTTCCAGCGTGTGCGGCCCCGCCGTCAGCTCGACACTCCGCCCCGGCAGCCACGCCACCTCGGCGAAGTCGGCGATCGCCATCAGGTCGGTGGTGTACTCGTCGGGGCTGACCGCCTGCCACTCGCCGGCGTCGATGCGCCACTTAAACGGCGAGCGCGCGAACTCGTAGCCGACGCGCAGATGCACCGCGTGCTTCCCCGCCGCGCGGGCCTCGAAGCGGTAGCTCGCGCTCAGCCCCGTCGATGGCCGCGAACAGCCACGACTTGCCGGAAAGCAGGTCGCGGCCCCAGCCGGCCTTCTTGAACTCGGGGCTTGCCGAGGTGGCCGACTCGCCCTCGATCCAGACGGCCGGGGGCGGGGCTTGCAGCGCGAGACTCGTGAAGATGAGCGCGGGGAGCATGGGGAGTCTCAGGATGTGCGAACTGGGGAGGGGTGCCGCTGAAAGCCCGCCGTCCGCGACGGCGCGGAATCTGCCGCCGAGAGAAGATTCCGCGCCGTCGCGGACGGCGGGCTTTCGCTGGTTTCGTCTTCAA
>CAXTPM010000056.1:0-14536 GCA_964245865.1 uncultured Fimbriiglobus sp.
CGCGGGGTTCGACGCGCATCGCGGGCCTCCGACTCGGGGCCGCTAAGCTACTCAGTCAAGTCGCACCCGGCAACCAATAAGTAGGATGCGTATCAGCTTAGACGCGGCGGGCATGATCCGAACTTTCGTCACCTCGCGCGTCAACGCAGCCGGGCAGTTCGACGCCGCGTCGCAAACCGTGAGGGATGTCCCGTTCGGCGCGGCGGTTACGGCGGGCACGTTCATCAGCTTCGACGCCCGACTCGACTACGGCGCGCACACGCTGCGCCTGTTCGTCAACGGCACCGATATCGGTTCAAACATCCCATTCGTGGACGCCGCCGCGACAACTCTCGCCGACGCGGACTTCTCCGTCGAAACACTCTCCGGCGCGACCGACTCGGGGTTCCTCGACAACTACCGCGTCTCGATCGCCCCGGTGCCGGAGCCGGCGACGTGCGGGCTGGCGGCGTTCGGCGCGGCGGCGGTGGCCCTGCGGCGCTCGCGCGCCCGGCGGGCCTAGCGGCCCGTTACCCACAGTCCCAGTGACGCCGCCCGCCCCGACTCCAGCGCGGCGAGTGCCCCCCGCCCGCCGCACTCGCCGCCGAAGCCGTCGCCGCAGATGGCCAGGCGCAACTCCGGGAGCACGCACGCCGGGGCGTCCACGGTTCGCAGCGCCTGGGCGTACCTCCAGCGCTTCACGCCCAGCAACTCCGGCGGCGCGAGGCCGACGCGCCACGCCAAGTCCCGCTCGGGCACGTCCCACAGGGTTTCGCTCGCCGCCGCGCTCAGGAACGAAGTCCACCCGCCGCACCACTCGGCGGCGGACTCGACCGGCGGGCCGAGTCTCGGCGCGCGGCGGCTCAACAGCGCGACCGTGCGGCGGTACTCGACCTCCCGCAGCCTCACCAGCCAGCCGTGCGGCAGCCCGACGCCGCTCTCGAACAACAGCGCCAGCACCTGCGGCACCGGCATGGTGAGAATCAAGAAGGCGACTTCGCGCGGCGGCGACTCGGCGAAGTGCAACTCGTAGCCGCCGGGGGTAGCCCGCACTCGCGTGACGGTCGCCGCCCGGTGGACCGCCAGCGGCACCGCCAGGCGCTCGGCCAGCCGCCGCGCCCCGCCCTCAACTCGCATCGGCGCGGCGTACTCCGCCGGCCAGCGCCCGAACGCCGGTTCGCGCGGCGCGGGCACCAGCAGGTCGCGGCACCCCGGCGCGAGTTCGCCGAGCCACGCCGGCCGTTCGCCGAGCACTTGACAGCCGGTGTCAAAGCTCGTCACGCCGCCGGAGCGGTCGAAGTCGCGCGTGGCGAGCCGGCCCCCCAGCCGGGGCGACTTGTCGAACACCTCGACTGCCACGCCGCGCGCCAGAAGGGTCCGGGCCGCCACCAGCCCGGCGAGTCCCGCCCCCACGACTCCGGCCACCCCGCCGCCGGTCATTGCCCCGCGGCCCGCTCGATCTGCTTGAGCACGCGCAGCACGTTGCCGCCCAGGACTTTCTCGATGTCGGCGCGCTTGTAGCCCCGGTTCAAGAGTTCTTGGGTGAGGTACGGGTACTTCGACACATCGCCCATGCCTGCCGGGAGTTTGCCGACGCCGTCGTAGTCCGAGCCGATCCCCGCGTGGTCGATCCCCGCGACCTTCACGATGCGGTCGATGTGGTCGGCGATGGTCCCGGCCGTGCCGGCGGGGTAGTCGTGGTCCTTCACCCACGCGCGCATCGCCTCCTCGAACAGCTTGTCGTCCGGGTACTGCTTGCGCAGCTCGCGGCCGGCCTTGAACATCTCCTGGGTGGCGCGGGCGCCCTCAGGCACAATGAAGCCCGAGAAGAAGTTGACCATCACCACGCCGCCGTTCTCTTTCACGAGAGTGAGCACGTCGTCGGGCACGTTGCGCGGGTGGTCGGCCACCGCCTTGGCCGAGGAGTGGCTGAAAATCACCGGGGCTTTCGTGACTTTGAGCGCGGCCTTCATCGTCTCGACCGAGACGTGCGAGAGGTCCACGGCCACGCCGAGGCGGTTCATCTCGCGCACGACCTCGACGCCGAACGGGCTAAGCCCGTTCGCCTTCGGGGCGTCGGTCGCGCTGTCCGCCCAGTCGAGCGACTCCGAGTGTGTGAGCGTCATATAGCGCACGCCCAGCTTGTGGAACGTGCGCAGCACCCCCAGTGAGTTGTCGATGCTGTGCCCGCCCTCAATGCCGATCAGGCTGGCGATCTTCCCTGAGGCGCGGATGCGCTCGATGTCGGCGGCGGTGCGGGCGAACTCCAACTGGTTCGGGTACTCGGCCACCATGCGGTGGATCACGTCAATCTGTTCGAGGGTCTGCGTCACGGCGATGCCGCGCTTGGCCGACTCGGCGGGGACGTAGGCCGACCAGAACTGCGCCCCGACGCCGCCCTGTTTGAGCCGGGCGAGGTCGGTGTGGAACTGCGGCTGCGGCCGGTTGAGATCGAGCTTGGTGAACGAGGCGTCCGCCTTTTTGCGCAGCGCCCACGGGAGGTCGTTGTGGCCGTCGATGACGGGGTTTGCGGCGTGGATGGCCCTCGCCTCGTCGCTGAGGGCGACTTCCGGCGGCGCGGCGCGGCCGGGGACGGCGGCGAGGGCGGTCATCGCGGCACAAGTCATCAGGCAAACACACTTCGGCAGATTCAACGCAGTCTCCTAGCGGACGAACAGGAACGCTGGACTGTTGACCAGCGCCCACACCAAATTGCGCCACCCCGACTCGCCGGCCGACACGGCCTCCAGCGCCGCCTCCAGTTGGTCGGCGGTGGGCGGCTCGCCGGTGGCTAGCACGAATAGCTCGCGCACCTTCGCCCCCGCCGGGCGCGGGTCGCGGGACAGCCGCGCGGCAGTCGCGCCCGGCTTGGCGAGGTCGAGTTCGAGGCTCGGGTTGTTGAGCAGGTGCAGGTGCAGGGCCAAGCGCGAGTCGGCGGTGCGCTCGCAGGCGCAGGCGCTCAGCCGCTCGGGCTTGCCGGCCAGGGTGGCCAACTCCGAGGCGCTCGCGGCGTCGGCCTGGCCCAGCTCGGTGCGGGGCGCGAAGCGGTCGCGCGGGCGCTCGGGGCGCCGGCCGACCACCACGGCCACGGCGTCGGCCAGGGACTCCGCCGGCAGGCGGCGCGGGGCGAAGCGCGCGAACGCCGCCTGGTCGCCGTCTTGGCCGGGCACGGGGTCGCTCGAGCGCTGGTAGGCCTCGCTGGAAACGATTAGCCGCACCAGACTTTTGAGGGAGTGCCGCTCGCGCACGAACGCCTCGGCCAAAGCATCGAGCAGTTCCGGGTGGCTCGGCGGGTTGGTGTCGCGGAAGTCATCGACCGGCTCGACGACGCCTGCGCCGAAGAACTGCGCCCAGTAGCGGTTGGCGACGACTTTGGCGAAGGTGCGGTCGTGGCTCGCGGTGAGCCACTGCGCGAACTCGGGGCGCAGGTCCGCGTCGGGATCGGCGACCGATTCGAGAGGGCTGCCGCCGGGCAGGCGCGGGGTGGCGGGCTTGCCGGTGCGGGGGTTGGTCACCGCGCCGCCTGGCTTGAGCGCGAGCGTGCCGAGGCTGCGCCGCCCGCCGCCGGGGGCGGGGAACTTCCACTGCACGCGGCCCGAAATGGCGGCGAAGTCCCAGTAGTCGTCGCGGTCCCATTTTTCGTAGGGGTGGTGGTGGCAGTTGGCGCACGAGAGCCGGGTGCCCATCCAGACCTGGCTCACGTCGTCGGCGAAGCGCTCGGGGGTGTTCAGCTGCCGCGACCACGCCACCGCCGGGCGGCTCGCCTCCGAGCCGGTGGCGCCGAGCAACTGGCGGACCACGAGGTCGAACGGCCGGTCGGTCTCGACCGCGTGCCGCAGCCAGTCGTGGAAGGCCGCCGCCTCGGCCTGGTGGTCCCCCGAAGGACCACGCCGCACGCGCAGCAGGTCCGCCCACAGCGCGGTGAAGCGGTCGGCGTAGCCGGGACTTAGGAGCAGTTTTTCCACCAGCCGGGCGCGCTTGTCGGGGCTGGCGTCGGCGGCGAACGCCTCGGCCTCACTAGCCGTGGGGAGCGCGCCGGTGATGTCCACGGTGGCGCGGCGCAGGTAGGCCGCGTCGGTGCAGCGCGCCGCCGGGGCGAGGTTCAGGCGCTTCCAGTGGTCGATCAGGGGGCGGTCGATCTCGGTAGCGCCGGCCAACTCGGCGCCCGCACTCGGCCCCGGCCGGGGGACGACGACGCGGGCCACGGCGGCGCGTCCGCCGAAGCGCACCATGATCGCCGCGACGCCGGGCTTGCCGGCCGAGTGCAGGCGCCCGCCGGGGCGCACCTCGGCGACATCGGGGCGGTTGGACTCGTACTGCGCCTGCGGGGCGGCGTCCAGGCGGGTGCCGTCGGCGTACTCGGCCCCGACAGCAAGTTGGGCGTCGGCGCCGGGCGCGAGGGTCAGCACGCCGGGGGCGGCGGTCAGCTTCACGAGCGCGGGCGGCTCGGCGGGGCCGAACGGCGCGCCGGCCTCGACCCAGCGCATGAGCGTGAGGGCGTCGTCGGAGGCCGGGTCGAGCTTGCGCCCGCCGCCGTGGGGGACTTTGCCCGACGCTTTGGTGAGGAACAGGCTCTCGGCCGGGGCGCTGGGGTTCAGCCGCCGGCCCCGACTCTCCTTGGCGATCGTGGCGTAATCCAGAACGGGGTCGGCGCCGAACAGGCTCAGGCGGAAGCCGTTCTGGCCGGCGATCTTGCCATGGCAGCCGCCGCCGTTGCACCCGGCCTTCGAGAGAATCGGCGTGATCTGCCGGGCGAAGCTCCAGTCGGTCGCCTCGTCGGACTCGACGGCCACCGGCACACTCAGGGTCGCGCCGCCGACTTCGACGCGAACCGTGGCGCGGCCGGCCTTCTTTGCCCGCACCAGTCCGGCGGCGTCCAGCGTGGCGATGTCCGAGTCGATCGAGTAGCGCGCCTCGTGGGTCACGTCGCAGCCCGCCGGCCCTCGGGTAACGCGCAGTTGCCGGGCGTCGTGGGCGTGGGCCAGGCGCACCTCGGCGGGGTGGGCCGCGAGGGTGCAGAGGGCGAGCGCGAGGGCGGGGGTGAACATGCGCGGAATCACTCGGGGGCGGGGCCGGTCATTGGACCACATTCCTAGCCCGCCGGCAAGCGCCAGCGCCGCATCGCCACGATCTTGAGGATAAAAACGTAGTGGCACGCGCTCCCGGCGAGGTCGCACAGGTGCAGCCAGTCGTGCGCGCGGATCATCACAAGCCCAGGGATTCCCCACGGCCGGTCGATCAGCTCGAAGACCGCGCCGCCGACGTAGAACACCACACATGCGACCGCCCACCCGAAGGTGCGGCCCCAGAGCCGCAGATAGCGCCGCGCGGGCAGGAGCAGTTGCAGGCCGACCACGACGTAGAGCACGACCACAATCCGGTAGTCGGGCTTCGCAACCAGCCAGATCGCGCCCACCCCAAGGGCGGCGGGGACCACCACCGCGAGCTGCCACTTCCACGCGCTCTTGGGCGGGAACGCCAGGGCGATGACCGCGCAGCCCGAGCCGGTAATCAGGGCGTAGATCATGCTGCGGTCGAGCTGCTGCCAGACTTGGGCGCGCGCGGGGGCGGTGTAGCGCAGCCCGTGGTACAGCCCGCTCGCCAGGTACAGCCCCACCATCGAGAGGCCGTAGGCGACCAGCGAGGCGCGCACGAAGCCCGGCAGGGTACTGGCGAAGCGCCAGAGGAACAGGGCGGCGGCACTCGAAAGGAGCGCGCCGAGCAGGTGGCTCCCGGCGCTGAGGGGGTCGTGGAAGTCCACGGCGGGCGATTCCCAGGTTCGGTTCGTGGTCGGCGGTTCCGGCCCCGCCTAGAATAGTCGCCCGCACCCCGGCCGTCAGCCGGCACACTCGACCGACCGTAACTCCTCCGAACTCCCCCAGGGCGCGCGCGTGACGCCGGTTCGCACGATCTTCCTCGACTTCGGCAACGTGATCGGCTTCTTCGACCACTCCCGCGCCGTCGCGCAACTGCTCAAGCACACCCCGCTGAGCGCCGCCGAACTCGACCGCGCGGTCTACGGCACCGACGCGATGGACCTCTACGAGAGCGGCAAACTCACGAGCGCGGAGTTCTTCGACTACGCCGTCGGGGCGGCGCGGCTGAGTTGCGGCCCGGCCGAGTTCTTCCGCGCCTTCGCCGACATCTTCGAGCGCAACGCCGACGTGTGCGACCACGTTGCGATGCTGAAGCCCCAGTACCGACTGGTGCTGGCGTCGAACACCTGCCCGGCGCACTACGAGCGCTACTGCCGCGACTACGCCGACGTGCTGCGGCACTTCGACGCCCTCTGCCCGTCTCACGAGGCGGGGTTCCGCAAGCCGCACCCGAGTTACTTCGCCTACTGCCAGCGCTTCGCGGAGGCGCCCCCCGAGGAGTGCCTGTTCGTGGACGACCTGCCGCAGCACGTCGCCGCCGCCAAACAGCACGGCTGGCGGACCCTGCACTACCACACCCCCGAGCGCTTCGCCGAACAACTCGCGGACGCCGGCCTGAAGTTGAACCGCAGCGGACCCCTGGGGATTCTGTCATGACGACCGATCTGGCGCGACTCGACCCGGAGTTATTCCACGCCATGACCGCCGAGGCCGCGCGCCAGCGCGACGGCCTGGAGATGATCGCCTCGGAGAACTACACCTCGCCGGCCGTGATGGCCGCGCAGGGTTCGGTCCTCACCAACAAGTACGCCGAGGGCTACCCCGGCAAGCGCTACTACGGCGGCTGCGAGTTTGTCGATGAGGCCGAGCGCCTGGCCCTCGACCGCGCGAAGGCTCTCTTCGGCGCCGAGCACGCCAACGTCCAGCCGCACTCCGGGGCGCAGGCCAACATGGCCGTGTTCCTCGCGGAGCTAGTCCCTGGGGACATGATTCTGGGCCTGGACCTGGCGCACGGCGGGCACCTCACCCACGGCATGAAGCTGAACTTCAGCGGCAAATACTTCAAGACCGCCAGCTACGGCGTCACGCCCGACACGCACCGCATCGACTTCGACCAAGTCGCGGCGCAGGCCCGCGAGCACAAGCCGAAGATGCTCATCGCCGGGGCGAGTGCTTACCCGCGCACGCTCGACTTTGCCAAGTTCGCCGAGATCGCACACTCCGTCGGGGCGAAACTCCTAGTCGATATGGCTCACATCGCGGGGATCGTCGCGGCGAAGCTGCACCCCGACCCCGTGCCGGTCGCCGACTACGTGACCACCACCACGCACAAGACCCTGCGCGGCCCGCGCGGCGGGCTGATCCTCACCAAAGCGGCGAACGCCAAGGCGATCGACTCGGCGGTGTTCCCCGGTGTGCAGGGTGGCCCCTTGATGCACGTGATCGCCGGCAAGGCGGTGGCGTTCCGCGAGGCGCTGGCGCCGGAGTTCAGGGGCTACATCCGGCAAGTCTTGTCGAACGCCCGCACGCTCGGCGAGGAGTTCGCCTCGGCCGGGTACTGGGTCGTCTCCGGCGGCACCGACAACCACATCCTGCTCGTGGACATTTGCGGCAAGGCGGGCGTGACAGGCAAGCAGGCCGAGAAGGCGCTCGACCTCGCCGGCATCACGGTGAACAAGAACATGATCCCCTACGACCCGCGCAAGCCGATGGACCCCTCCGGCGTGCGCTTCGGCACTCCGGCCCTGACCACGCGCGGCATGAAGGACGCCGAGATGCGCACCGTGGGCAAGTGGATCGTCGAGGCACTCGAAGCCCCCGACGACGCGGCGAAGCTGGCAGCGATTCGGGAGCGCGTGCGCGAGCTGTGCCGCTCGTTCCCGGTGCCGGGGGAGTAGGCTTTGCTTTCTGAGCGGGGGTGTCAGGCTCCCGCGGCAGGCCGTCGTTCTGCGCCCGCCACGAGTGGTGGACCGCCTTGGGGGGCTGACACCCCCTGCTCAGCAATCCGAGACGCCTGAGTATGAACCCCGTGCAACTCGTCCTCGTGCTCGCCTGCGTCGCCGCCGTGCTCGCGGCGTTCTTCGCGTTCGAGATCGCCATTTTCCGCGTCTCGTGCCGCATGAGTGGTCTCCCCACCCCGCACTTCCTGCGCGCCGCGGCGGTGGTGTCGGTACTCCTGAGTGTGCCGGGGGTGATCGACGCGGTGGTGTTCGGCCTGCTCGACAGCGCCTACCGGGCGAGCAACTACCCCTTGTGGGAGGCGAAGCTGGTGCAGTTCGCGCTCGCGCTCCCGGTGCATATGGCCATCTGCTCGGCGCTGCACGCGAGGATGATCGGCGTGCGCCTCGCCGACGCGGTGAGCGTCTGGCTGGTCGAGAAGTTCTTGAAGCTCCTGATCGTCCTCGGCCTCGCGGCCGTGGTGGCGATCGCACTCTTGTCGCGCTAGGGCCGTCATGCGATTGTTTGCGACCTGCGCCCGCGGCCTGGAACCCGTGCTCGCGCGCGAACTCGCCGGCATCCGAGCGACCGAAATCGAACCCGGCCGGGGCGGCGTCGGGTTCACCGGCACCATGCTCACCGTCTACCGCGCCAACCTCGAACTGCGCTCGGCCGTGCGCGTGCTGCGGCCGCTCTTGACCGAGACCGTGCGCGACCCGGACCAGCTCTACGACGCGGTGCGCACCATCGATTGGAGCCAGTACCTCACGTACATGCACACGCTGGCGGTCGATTGCAACGTCAAGAACTCGAACCTCACGCACTCGCAGTACGCCGCGCGCCGGGTCAAGGACGCGATCTGCGACCAGTTCCGCGACAAGACCGGCAAGCGGCCGAGCGTCGATGCCGAGCACCCCGCCGTGGGGCTGAACCTCCATGTGAGCCACGACGAGGCGATCCTGAGCCTCGACAGTTCGTGGGTGTCGCTCCACAAGCGCGGCTACCGCCCGATCCAGCCGCGTGCCCCGATCAACGAGGCGCTCGCCGCCGGGATGCTCTTGCACCTCGGCTACGACGGCACGCGGCCGCTGGTCGATCCCCTCTGCGGCAGCGGCACCTTCGCCATCGAGGCCGCGTGGATCGCCCTGCGTCGTCCCCCCGGTCTGACGCGCAAGTACCACGCGTTCATCGGCTGGCCCGAGTTCGACCGGGGCGAGTTCGCCGCCCTGCGCGACGAGCTGCGCCGCAACGTGCTGCCCGAACTCCCGGCGCCAATCTTCGGCAGCGAGCTGCGCCCCGACGTGGTGCGCCTGGCCAAGGAGAACGCCAACGCCGCAGGGGTGGGCCACGCGGTGCAGTTCGACTGCAAGCCGGTGAGCCAGGCCCGCCCCCCCTGCCCCATGCCGCCGGGCGTCAACGGCCTCATCGTTACCAACCCGCCCTACGGCGAGCGGCTGGGCGAGGACGGCGAGGAACTCGAAGCGCTCTACCGGGACATCGGCGAGACGGTGCGCGACCACTGGCAGGGGTGGGAGCTAGCCCTGTTCACCGCCAACGGCCCCCTCGCCCGCCGCATGCGCCTCGCCGGCCGCACCAGCACGCCGTTCTACAACGGCAGCCTGGCGTGCCGGCTGTGGCAGTTCCCCGCCTGGCACGAGGGGATGCGGCGGGAGCGCGGAACTCGGGGCGCGGATGTCGCTGCGGAAGAAACGGGGAAGGCAGAAGCCGAGGAAGGGGGCTGAAAGCCCGCCGTCGCCGACGGCGCGGAACGCTCACTCCATCACACTTCACTGCTCGGGCCTGCCCACCAGAGAAACTCCGGGCGCATTCGGTCGCCAAACGCCGCCTTGATCTCGTCATACACCGGGAACATTGGCAGCAAGTGAAGTTCGCGCAGGTTGGCGCGCAAAGTCGGCGACGACGCGAGCGCCCGCTGGACCTCGGCCGTCGGCTGGAGGTGGTCCGGGAAGCGCAGCACCCGCAAGTTCGGCGGGGGAGTGGTGGCCATTGCCAGGTCGAACCCTCCGCCCTGCCGCCGGTCGTTGACCCCGAGTTCGCGCAGCCCGGCAGCCAAAGGGGAGCCTACGAAAGCGGTCAGCGCTTGCGGGGAGTAGTTGCCCGGCCCCAGCGTGAGCACCCGCAGCCGGGGGAACGCGCCGCTCGCGCCCAGCCACTCGAGTCCCGCGGTCGAGAGAAAGACGTGGGCCAGGTTCAAGGCGGTCAGGCGTACCGCACTGGGACTCGCCGCAAGCGCCCCGAGGAGCGCGGCACCGTCGCGGTAGGCCGGGAGTTGGAGCCGGCGAAGCTCGGGTAAGTCGAGGGACGCAGCCCAGCCCAGGACCGCCGGCTTGGCGTCGGCGCTCAGCGCGAGTTCCGCAAGGCGCCCGAGCTGTTCGGTCTGAGCCAGTGCGGAAAAGTCGGCCGCGTTGAGTGGTCGCCCCGGCTGGAGAATCAGCACTTGCACGAGGCCGACCCCTGGTGAGTCCAGCACGCGGTGCATGCCGTCCGGGGCAAGGGTGCCGCGATACTCCCCCACCCTAAGCCGACTGCCCTGACTGGCCTGGAGTTTGCCGGCGGCGAGATAATCATGCGCGCGCCGGCCGGGGACGCTGTGCGTCGGGGCGGGGAACCCGCGAAGGCAGATGTCTGGCCCCGAGTCGCTCGGCCACCGGCGCCCGCCGTTCCACTCCGCGAGCCACTTCGCGCCCCATCGCGCGAACAACTCGCCTTCCCGCCGGTGCTCCGTATCGCTCGCGTCATCCCCCAGCGCCTCCGCCGCCTCGCGCGCGATCTGCAAGCGGATGAACTCCGCCCGCTCGCCGTCGCCGTTCTCGTCGAGCCAGTCGGCGTACACGAGCCGGGGCAAGTCGTCGTGCGGGTTGGCCCAGACGTTGGCCAGGAGCGCGGCGGCGTCGGGGTGCGCGGCGGGCCGGCTCGGAGTCATCGCCTGATCCTCGGGAACTCGCGCGCCGCGGCGAACCTGCCGCCGGGTGCCGGTGTCTCGGTGTCAATCCTACCGCACCGACCGGAGCCTGAGCCGATGATCCGACCAATCACGCCGGCCGACTCCCCCGCGCTGGTCGCCCTGTCGGGGAGTAGTGGGCTGTTCAAGCCCGACGAACTGGACGCCGTGCGGGGCATGCTCGACGCCTACCACGATACCGGCGCCGCGGCCGGGCAGCAAATCCTCGCCGACGACGAGGCCGGTGCGCTCGTCGGCGTCGCCTACTTCACCCCGAGGGAGTTCGCCGACCGGGTGTGGGAACTGCTGATGATCGGAGTGGACGCCGCGCGCCAGCGCCAAGGCATCGGCAGCCGCCTGCTGCTGGCCGTCGAGGCGGAAGTGCGGGCCGCGAACGGCCGGCTGCTCTTAATCGAGACGAGCGACCAGGCCAGCTTCGAGCGGACCCGGCAGTTCTACCGCAAGCACAACTACCGCGAGGTCGCCCGCATCCCCGACTACTTCGCCGACGGCGACGGCAAGGCGTCGTTCGTCAAGCGCGTCTGAGGCGCTCGGCAGTCACCCGCCGCCGGCCCGCACCCGCGCCCAACTCCGCAGCGGCCGCAGGCGGTGGCCGAACGTCTCCGTCAGCATCCCCGCCACGCGGTTGTCGGGCGGCGCGTGCAGCTCGCGCAGGTTGGCCGCGAGGTGCGGGGCGCGGCAGATGAGGCGGACGACTTCGGCGTCGAGCGGCAGGTGGAACGGCAGGCGCAGCACTTTGAGGCGGGAGAGCGGCGTGGCGGCAATGGCGCGATAGTGGTCGGCCGGCTCGCGCATGTTCCAGGGCGGGTCGAGTTCCCTCAATTGCAGTCCGAGCGGCGAGGCGGCAACTGCGGCCAAGTCCGCACCCGCGATTTCGCCCGACGGCAGCGACAGCACCCGCAGGCGCGGGAACGCCGTTGACGCCGCGAGCGTCCGTAAGTCGTAGGGGCCGAAGCCGGAGTCCCATCGCAAACTCGTCAGCCGCCCGGCGAGCGGACTCGCGGCGAGGGCATCAAAGGCCGGGCCGTCGGGCGACCAAGGCCGCAGGTCAAGCCGGTGCAGGCGAACCGGGCCGAGTCGGGCGAGCCACTCGGAGTCCGCGCCCCTGCCCCCGTTCTCGACCCAGAGCGTCATCGCCCTCACGCAGTCCAGTCCGTTGACCCCGGCCAATGCCCGAAAGTCGGTCACCGTCAACTCGCCCTCCGAGGCCAGCACTAGAATCTCGGCCCTCTGGACATCCGGCAGGTCCAAACACGCCGCCGAAGCCTCGGGAGGTTGGTCCCACCAAACGGTCACCCGCTGCGGCGGCACGGGGGACGGTTCGGCATGAGTCCGCGACGAGATGACGTGAGTCTCGGGCGCCGGGAAGCCCCGGTGGTACGCCTCCCGGCCGGCCGACTTGACTTCGTATGGTCGCCAGTCGCCCCCCGCCAGCCACGCCCGCTTGTTCGCCTCGAACAGTTCCTCCTCCCGCCAATGATCCTCATCCGCCACATCGTCGCCCACCGCCTCCGCCGCCTCGCGCGCGATCTGCAGCCGGATGAACTCCGCCCGATCCGCGTCCCCTGGGTGGCCGCGCTCCTCGATGAAGTCGGCGTACACCAGGCGCGGCAGGTCGTCGTGCGGGCTGGCCCACACCGCCGCGAGTAAAGCGTCGGCGTCGGATAAGTTCGCCATCGCCGGTGCCCCCCGTTGCCCAAAGTGTGCGCCGAGCCGCGCCGCGAACTGGTTTTGCGGGCCTCGCCGAAGATTCGGCCTACCGCCGCACGCCCACCGGACTAGGCTAATGATACCGACTCTGACGCCCACCCGAGGTTCGCCCCTTGGTCACGCTGACCGCCCCGCCGCGCGCCGCCGCGCCCGGCCCCGACGCCCCGCCCCTCAGCCCGCCGCCCGCCGACAGCGGCCTCAAGCTCGTGCCCGCGCTGTGCGCCCTGTGCGGCGTCGAGGACGCCGACCCCGTGGCCGTGGGGGCCGACTTTGAATACCGCACCTCGCCCGACGAGTTCCTGGTGGTCCGCTGCCGCCGCTGCAGTTTGCTGTACCTGAACCCGCGCCCGGCCGACTCCGAGTCGAACCGCACCTACCCCGACGACTACCACGCCTTCGTTTTCAAGCCATCGGAGTACGGCCTCGCCTACCGAGTGCGCCGCCGCCTCGATGCCCGCCGCCTGCTCCGCTGGTGCGACGGACTGCCCGAGAGCGCCCGCATTCTCGACATCGGCTGCGGCGACGGCTTCCACCTCGAACTGCTGCGCGACTACGGCCAGCGGGGGTGGCAGCTCGAAGGACTCGACGCCGACGCCCGCGCGGTGGGTGCCGCCGGGGCCAAGGGGCTGTCCGTGCGGCGCGGCACGCTCGCCGACGCCGGGCTGCCCGCCGGGCACTACCACTTGATTCTCTTGGTGATGACCGTCGAGCACCTGAGCGACCCCGCGGGCGCCTGCCGCCGCGCCGCCGAACTGCTCGCGCCCGGCGGCAAACTCGTCGTCGTCACCGACAACGCCGCGTCGCTCGACGCATCGCTGTTCGGCGGCCGGCACTGGGGCGGCTACCACTTCCCGCGCCACACCTACCTGTTCAACAAGGCCACACTCGCCAAACTCGCCGCCGCGGCGAGTTTAGAAGTCGAGCGCGTCTCGACGGCCACCAGCCCGGTGAACTGGGTCTACTCGCTGCGGAACCTGCTCGGCGACTGGGGCGCGCCGAAGTGGCTCGTCAACCGCTTCGGCCTGAAGTCGCCGCCGGCGCTGGCGGCGTTCACCGCGCTGGATACGCTGCTGACGCTGGCCGGGCGCGGCGGAATTTTACACCTGGTGGCGCGGAAGCCCGACTCCCCTCTTCCCCCCTCCCCCCTTGAGGGGGAGGGTTGGGGTGGGGGATACGCCGACCCAGTAGGCGGCACGCCGAATCGGGTTCGAGCCGCCTCGGCCCCAGCCAGTGCCCCCCCACCCCAACCCTTCCCCTCGGAGGGGGGAGGGAGGAAGACCGACCCTGTGGTCATCGTCGGCGCGGGTCTGGCCGGTCTCACGGCCGCGACGTTCCTGCGCCGCCACGGTGTGCCGGTGCGCGTGTTCGAGGCCGGGCCGCACGCCGGGGGCTTGGCGCGCAGCGAACTCGGCTCCGACGGCTTCACCTACGACTGCGGCGCGCACTTCGTCACCAACCGCCTCGCCGCGGCCGTGGGCGTCTCGGCCTCCACCCGGCCGATGCCGCGCTACGGCGAGTCGGTCTGGCACGCCGGCCGCGCGGCCTCGTACCCCTTCGGCCTGATGCGCTCGCCGAAGTACGTCGTCAGTGCGCTGGCGGCGAAGCTCCGGGGGCTGTTCGGCCCGGAGCCGCAGAGCGCCGCGGAGTTCTACCGCGCCGCCTACGGCCGCAAACTCGCCGACGACATTGCCCTGCCGCTCACCGAAGCCTGGTCGGGCGCGGGCGGCGATTCGATCGCGGCCTCGGTCGGCGAGAAGTTCGCCACCAGCCTGCCGCGCACGGTCATGCTCAAGCTCGCGGGCAAACTGACCCGGCGCACGGTCGCGGTCGGCTACTCGTCCACCGTGCGCGAGTCGCCGCACGTCTGGCACGTCTACCCCGAGGGCGGGGTGGGGGCGGTCTGCGACAAGCTGGCCGAGGAAGTCGCCGACATCATCCAGACCCGCACCCCCGTCGAGGCAATCTTAGTCGAGGGCGGTCGGGCGGTCGGCGTGGTGGTGGGCGGCGAGACGGTCGCCGCGTCGGCGGTGGTGAGCACCGCGCCCCTGCC